>JANXXF010000283.1 GCA_025350775.1 Actinomycetes bacterium | reverse complement strand
CGGAACTCGACGTTGGCGACGCCGTTGAGCTGCGCGTTGAAGCGCGCGAACAGCAAGGCGCGGCCGTTGAGGTCGACCGCCGTGACGCGCGCGGAGTGGCGGCTTGCGAACAGCGCCTGGATCCCGAGGCCGGTGCCGAGGTCGAGGGTGGCCTCGACGTGCCGGCGGACGGCGAGCTTCGCCAGGGTGATCGAGGGCGAGTGGACACCGGCGACGAAGTCCTCCTCGAGCTCGCTCGACCCCTCATCGCTGCGGTCGCAGGCGAGCACGAGGTCGCCGAAGGGGACGAGCCGGACGCACGCGACCAGAGCGGCGTCCCGGCGCTCGACGAGCCCGAGCCGCTCCAGCCGCTCCACCGGGAGAGGGTCGAGCGCAGCGGCGAGGTCGCCCTCGGCCACCGGCTCGCAGAGCAGGAAGAGCGTTACGAGAGCCGTCAGCGGCGAACCGGCGAGCAGCCGGCGGAGATGGATCGGAACGTCGGCGAGGCTCGGGCCGCCGTCGCCCTCAGCCCCCAGCGCCGTCCGTACGGCTTCCGCGCGATACCCCGCGCGATCGAGTGCAGCGCGCAGCAGAACGGCGCCCTCCTCGTCTTCGAGGGAGGGCGCCGTCCGCTGCAGATCGTCGGCGGCCGAGGCCACGAGAGCGGCGAGCCTGGCTTCCGTCTAGATCTTCGTCCCCTTCTTCAGATCCCAGCCCGCCCGGGAGACGACAACCGAGCCATCCGCGGCCTGGCGCCGGTACGTCCATTCGATCTTCGTGAAGTTGAGGCTGATCGCCTCGGTCGGCACGCCGGTGCCGCCGCCTCCGCCCGACCCCTTCGTGGAGGGGGCCGGGGTGACTGCGGGCACCAGGGACGACGAGTCCCCACCGAAGTCGAAGGAGCTGACGATCACATCGGACAGCGTGATCTTCAGGAAGTCGTCGCGCGACTCACCGCCAGCCTTGCGCACCGTGAGCGTTGTCAGCTTGATGTGTTGCCCGGTCGCGCACGCGAGCATGAGCACCGGGGAGGCCTGCGACGTGTCCATGGCGAAGTGGAAGTCCTGCATCTGAACCTTGCCAGCGCCACCTCCGCCGCCGTGCGAGAATGCACCCGAGTTCGACGCTCCCCAGCTGAACGAGGAGATCTCGATCTCGCCCTTGTGGAAGTCGTCGGCGCTCTCGCCATCGATGCCGTCGATCTTCAGGAAATAGTCAACTGCAGCCACTTTGCCTCCTCAGGCGGAAAGATTCAACGTGAACTCGGCGCTACCGTCGCCGCCGACGCCGTTCGGCCGCTGGACAGCCTGGTAGCTGCCCCGCATACCCGCGTAGCGGCCCGTGCCGCCGACGATGGCGAACGTGCCCTCATCGCCCGCAGCGGTGCCGATGCCGAACAGCGAGCCGCCCGTGAGCGTGAAGGTGTGCAGCTCGATGCTGCCCAGCGAGAATGCGGCGTCGCCGAACGGCGAGCTCGACTGGAGCCATGCGCCGTGGAACTCGCCGACCTTCTGCCCGCCGGGCCGGTCGAGCAGCTCGCCGTGGACTCTGGCCCGGTCGCCCGCCGCCGGCTGGCGGCCGACCCGCTGCCCCGGCACCGCCAGATGCCAGTTGCGGCCGTAGAGGCTGAGCGTCTCCGCCTGCGGAGACCGCGGCCGGTTCCCGGTCGCCGCGCTCGCGCTCGCCCCTCCCGCACCGAGCCCGATGGCCCCGGCGCAGAGCACCAGACCGCGCCGCAGCACGCTACGGCGGCTGGCGTTCACAGTGCCCGTACCCATTCGCACCCCTCCTTCGATTCCCGCTTCGGCGGGGCCTTCGCGTTCGGTACCCGCCGGATCTGCCGTGCCTGCAGCACGGCATGGCGGGACACTACTCTCCTGTGCCGTCCGTGACAAGACCCGCGTCGGCCACACCCGCCCACCGATCCATGCAGGCTGCGCCGCCGCCGCGAATTGGGCGATGATGGGCCCCGTGAGCGTCGGCGCCGACCCGGGCAAGAGCGTGTCCACCGCCGCGCTGGCGACGGTCGCGGCGTGCGGTCTCGGCTTCGCGGCCGGCTGGAACATCTCGTCGATCACGACCATCGCGTCGTCGATCTCGCGCGACTACGGCATCCCGCTCGCCACCGTCGGCTTCTTCACGACGGCGCTGTTCATCGCGCACGCGGGCATCCAGATTCCCGGCGGGCAGCTGATCGACCGCGTCGGCGCGAAGCGAATGGGCCTGATCGGCCTGTCGATCATCACCGCCACGAGCGCCCTCGCGCTGATTGCGCCAACGGTGTGGCTGGCCATCCTCTGCCGCGCCGTCATGGGCCTGGGCACCGGCATCTCGTTCGTCGCCGGCAGTGACTACATCCGCAGGTCGGGCGCGGGCCCGCTCGCGCAGGGCGTCTACGGCGGCATCGGGCTGGCGGGCGGCGGCATCGCGATCGCGGTCGTGCCGCTGGTGGAGGGCCTCGTGCACTGGCGCTCGCCCTTCGTGACGGCGGTCGTGGTCGGGGTCGTCGCGATGGCGCTGCTCGCCGCCGGGCCGCACGAGGGCGCGCGACGTCACGCGGCGAGGCCGACCGGGGCGGCACACGAGCGGGCGCCGGTGCGGCTCTACCGGCTGATGGGCATGCACATCTGCTCGTTCGGGCTCTCCGTGCTCGCGAGCAACTGGATCGTGGAGCTGCTGAAGCGCCATGGCGAGTCGAAGTCGACGGCCGCGCTGGTCGGCTCGTTGACGCTCATCGCCGGCGTCGTCTCGCGGCCGCTCGGCGGCTGGCTCGCCGCCAAGCCGTGGTGTCGCTCGGCGATCGGCGCCTCGGTCGTGATGGGCGCGCTCGGCTGCGGCCTGCTGCTGCTGGCCCCGCCGCTCGCGCCGGCAATCGCCGGCTCGCTGCTGATCGGGCTCGCGGCCGGCATCCCGTTCGCCTCGATCTTCGTCGGCGCCGCGCGCGCCCGCCCGCACGCGCCCGCCCGCTCGGTCGGCCTCACGAACGGCTCGGGGTCGCTGATCATCCTGGCCGGCTCGCCGCTCGTCGGCGCCACCTTCTCGCTGCCGGGCGCGGGCCGTATCGGCTTCGCCGTGATCGCGGTGATCTGGGCTAGCGGGCTGCTGTACCTGCCGACCCGGCGCGAGCTGGGACTGGAGGCTTGAACCGGGATCCACCGTTTTTCGCGGGCGTTGCAGCTCGTCCAGAGGCCAGGCCCGGGGCCTGGGTGAGGAACGACGGGGCGTCACGGCGCCACGCCCCTGGCGGCAACCGGTGCCGCGCCGATGCACAGCAAGGCTCTAGAGTAGACCCATGGCGAGGCCGCGTACCACTCCGAAGCCGCCGGCGAAGAAGACGCCCGCGAAGAAGCCCGCGAAGAAGATCTCGTTCCTGCCGGTGCCGCCGCCGCGGCGCCTGCCCCAGGAGCTGCAGGAGCTGATGGCGAGGGCCGAGGAGCGCGTCGGCCACGTCCCGAACGTCGTCCGCGCGTACGCCTTCCGGCCCGAGCGCTTCCTCAAGTGGTGGAAGCACTACCAGACCGTGATGCGGGGAGACAGCGGCCTCAGCGAGGCCCAGCGCGAGATGATCTCGGTGACCGTCTCGGGCATCAATCGCTGCGAGTACTGCGTCGTCTCACACGGCGCCGCGCTGCGTCTGCACACCGGTGACGAAGTGCTGGCCGACCAGCTCGCGATCAACTACCGTCGCGCCAGCGTCACGCCGAAGGAGCGCGCGATGCTCGACTACGCGGTGAAGATCACCGAGGCGTCGCACACGATCGACGAGTCCGATCTCGCCGCCCTGCGCAAGGCTGGCTGGACGGACGAGGACATCGCCGATATCGCCGAGACCGCTGCGACGTTCAACTTCTCGAACCGCATGGCCAACGCCCTCGGCTGGGTGCCGAACGAGCTGTACCACTCGCTGGGGCGCGCGCCGAAGTGAGCGCCGCGAAGTGAGCGCCGCGCCCGGCGGCAACCGCGGCGCCGTCGCCGCGTACATCACTGTCGGCGCGCTCTACACGACCATCTTCACCGTCCCGCCGCTGATCGCGCCGATCTTCCACGACCGGCTCGGACTCAGCTTCGCCGATGCGGGGCTGTTGATGACGATCTATCTGGTCGCGTTCGCCGCGATCAGCTTGCCGGCCGGAATGCTCGCCGACCGCTTCGGCCCGGCGAAGGTGATGACAGCCGGGCTTGCGCTCGCGGGCAGCGCCTCCGTCCTGTTCCCACTGTGGCACAGCCTCGGCTGGTTCCTGCTGCTGCGTTTCGCGGTCGGCGCCGGCACCGCGCTCGTCTACACGCCAGGGATCGCCCTCGTCCGCGCGCTGCTGCCGCCCGGGAAGGCGCACGTCGGCGTCGGGCTGTTCTCGGTGGGCCTCACCGCCGGGTTGACGGCCGCGTACTTCGCGACACCGCGCATCGAGCAGGCGATCGGCTGGCAGTGGCCGTTCCGGATCGCTGGCTTCCTGGCGCTCGGGAGCCTCGTCGTGCTGGCGCTCGTGCCCCGGCGCGGCTGGGTGCGCGGCAGCGGCTCGCTCGGAAACCCGCTCGCCGGCATGGGCAGGCTGTTCCGCAACCCGCTGCTGATGATCGTGTCGGCCGCGCTGTTCCTCAACATGTTCGTGCTCTACGGCGTGCTGACATACATCCAATCGTTCCTCGACAAGGACGGGCACTTCAGCGCGTCGGGGCTCAGCAACTCCGGGCTCGTCATCGCGGCGTCGTCGATCCCGGCCTCGATCATCGGCGGCTGGCTGGCCGATCGGCTGCGGAAGCCCGCCGAGACGATGGCGCTTTTCAGCCTCGCCAGCGCCGTGGTCGTGCTGCTGTGGGTGCTGCCACACGGGAACGGGGCGACGCTGGTGATCGTTGCCGTCGTCTCGGTGTTCGCCGGCAGCGCCAGCGTCGTCCCGCTCTTCACCCTGCCGAGCCTCGCAGTGCCCGCGGCCGACGCCGGCGTTGCCACCGGACTGGCGACGACGGTCGGCATGGCGGGGGCGATCCTCTCCACCTACCTCGGCGGCTGGATCATTGATTGGTCGGGCTTCAGGGTCGCCTTCCTCGTCTTCGCCGTGGCCGCGGTCGCGACGGCGCTGACCGCTCCGCTGATCAGGGCGCGGGCCAGGCCCGCCGTGGCACTCGCCTAGATGACGCGGGCCGCGTCGTCACGCCGCCGCAGGCGGAGCTGGCGCGCGACATCACGCGCCTCGAGCACGTGCTCCTGCATCACGGCCTCGGCTCGCGGCGCGTCCCGTTCCCGCAGCACGCGGACGAGCTGCCGGTGGTAGCGCTCCGAAACAAGCTTCTGTTCGGGGGAGTACCAGATGTAGACCCGATAGATGATCGGAATGTGCATGACCTTGTGCACGAGCTCGGTGAGCATCTCGCCACCTGCCGCCTCGAGCACGGCCGAGTGGAAGACGAGGTTCTCCCTGACGAGGCTGCGCACGTCGTCGCTCGCGCGCAACCGGCCGAACCGCTCACAGCTCGCCTCCAGGGCGCGCAGCTGCGGCTCGGTGATCCGCGCCGCAGCCTCACGAGCGGCATGCCCTTCCAGGAGAGCGCGTAGCCGGTAGAGCTCCTCGAGCGTCGCCTCGTCGTAGCTGCGGACGACGGCGCCGCGGTTGGGGATGATCTCGATCAGGCCTTCCGCGTCGAGCGACTGCAACGCCTCGCGCACCGGCGTGCTGCTGATGCCGAGCTGCAGGGCGATCTCCTTCTCCTTGAGCCGCTCGCCCGGGCCGATCTCCCCCTCGAGGATCGCGGTACGGATCGCCTCAGCCGCGGCAGCCGCTGCTGTGCGCAGCGAATTCGCGGGAAGTTCGTTCAAGCGCATTGCGTGTGTGGCTCCTCGGTCGGGGCGTCTCCGCTGGGAGCGTAGTCGGGCTGCTTGACAGTGTCCGGCGGACTCGCTAAGGTCACGCAACATTCTATGGAATCTGGGCGCCGCCGACTGCTCCAACCTTCCTGTAACGACCGCGGGCGTGGGACGCCGCGGCCGCACCGCGGCAACGAGTGCCTCCCCCGGCTCGTGCCGCCATCGCCGCTGACCGCACGCGCGGCGAGCCTCGACCCGCTGCTCGACCGGATCGAGGAGCTGTACTCCACCGACTTCGCGCGCTTCGTCCGCGTCGCGGCCGCGATCACGGGCGACGTGGAGTCGGCCCGCGACGTCGTCCAGGACGCATTCGCGAACCTGATCGTCCACCGCGCCGAGTACCGCGAGGAGTCGCCGCTCGGCGGCTGGGCCTGGCGCGCGGTGGTCAACGCTGCCTACAGCGAGCGGCGCGCACGCTCCTACGCCGGCCGCGCCGTCGCGCGCCTCGAGTCGCTGCGCCGGCCGGAGGCCACCGACGAGGCACCCGACGCGGAGCTGCGCGAGGCAATCCGCAACCTTCCCGAGCGGCAGCGCACCATGGTCTTCCTCCGCTACTACGCCGACCTCGACTACACAGCGATCGCCGAGGCGCTCTCCGTGAGCCCGGGCACTGTCGGCGCGGCGCTCAACGCCGCGCGGGCTACCCTGCGCAGCGTGTCCACCGCTGTCGCAGAGACGCCGGCCGCAGCCGCAGAGGAACGATGACCGCTGTGCCACACCGCGTCGGCCTGATCGTCCCGAGCTCCAACACGACGATGGAGACGGAAATCCCCGAGCTGCTGCGGCGCCGCTCGCAGCTCGCCAACGAGTCCTTCACCTTCCATTCGAGCCGCGTGCGGATGCAGCACGTGACGAAGGAGGAGCTGACGCGGATGGTGTGCGACAGCGACCGCTGCGCACTCGAGCTGTCGGACGCGCGCGTCGACGTGATCGCGTATGCGTGCCTCGTCGCGATCATGTCGCAGGGCCTCGGCTTCCACAAGCAGTCGGAGGAGCATCTCGCCGAGGTCGCCGCCGAGAACGGGGGAGCGGCGCCGGTGGTGAGCAGCGCGGGCGCGCTCGTGCGCGGCATCCACGCCCTGGGCGTGACGCGCGTGGCGATCGTGACGCCCTATATGAAGCCACTCACAGCCCTCGTCGTCGAGTACCTGAACGACGCGGGCATCGAGGTCGTCGACGCGATCAGCCTCGAGATCTCGAATAACCTCGAGGTCGCGGCGCACGACCCCATGCTGCTGCCCGGCATCGCGAGCCGCCTCGACACGAGCTCTGCCGAGGCGGTCGTGCTCTCCGCGTGCGTGCAGATGCGCTCGCTGCCGGCAATCCAGGTAGCCGAGGACGCACTCGGGCTGCCCGTGCTCTCGGCAGCCGTCGCAACCGCGTACGAGGTCCTCGACCGGCTCGGCGTGCCGCCGGTCGTGCCCGGCGCGGGCGCGCTGCTCTCGGGTCGCCGGCTCGCGACCGCGTAGCCCGCGGTCGGCAGGGCGAGCCGCGCGGGCTACAGCGCGAAGCGCGGGATCGTCGTCAGCTCGTCGTCGCGCCAGCCCGTCGCCTTGAGCCGGGCCGCGACAGCGACAAGCGCCGGCGGCATTTTCATCGTCGCACTGGCGAGCAGGACGACATCTGGCTCGAGCGACAGCAGCACCGCGGCGTGCGCGGCCGAGAGTTCGTGCGCCTCGTCGTATACGAGGATCAGGGGCCGCCGCCCGCCGTCGGCGAGCCTACGCTCCCGCAGCGCAGTGAGCGCCTCCGGGTCGAGGGCATCCACGTCGCTGCCGGCGATCGAGAAGCCGGCACTGGGAGCCTCGTCCGCCACGAACGTCCCGATCGTCCCGAACCAGACGGCCGTCGTCGCCGGGTCACCGGCCGCCGCGACGCGTGCCGCCCCCGCGGCCGCGAGCTCCACGAGCGGCGTCACCGGGACACCGCCCGCGAGCAGCGCGTGGTAGCGG
>JANXXF010000275.1 GCA_025350775.1 Actinomycetes bacterium | reverse complement strand
CAGGTTCGCGTCGGCGAAGACGAGGTTCGGGCTCTTGCCGCCCAGCTCGAGCGTGACGCGCTTGATGCTCTCGGCGGCCAGCTTCATGATCTCCACGCCCGTGCGCGTGGAGCCGGTGAAGGCGACCTTGTCGACGCCGGGATGGCGGACGAGGTACGAGCCCGTGCCGGGGCCGTCGGCCGGGATGACGTTGATCGCGCCGGCGGGGAAGCCGGCCTCGAGCGCGAGCTCGGCGAGGCGCAGGGCGGTGGCGGGCGTCTGCGGGTCGGTCTTGAGGACGACGGAGCAGCCGGCGGCGAGGGCCGGGGCGAGCTTCCACACCGCCATCAGCAGCGGGTAGTTCCAGGGGACGATCTGGGCGGCGACGCCGACCGGCTCCTTGAGGGTGTACGTGAGCAGAGAGGCGCCCAGCGCGTTCGAGCGGCCCGAGATGGTGCCGATCGCCGAGGCGTAGAAGCGGAAGCATTCGGCGGCGCCGCCGACCTCGGCCTTGACCGAGGAGACGGCCTTGCCGACGTTGCGCGCCTCCAGCTCGACGAGCTCGGCGCGGTTGGCGAGGATCGCGTCGGCGAGCGCGTGCAGCAGGCGCGAGCGCTCGGTGCCGCCGGTGCGGCCCCAGGCGCCGTCGAGGGCGGCGCGGGCGGCGGCGACAGCGCGGTCGACGTCCTCCGGGCCGGCCAGGTGCACGGTGCCGAACGGCCGGCCGCTCGCCGGCTCGACCAGCTCCCGGGTGTCGCCGGAGGCGGCGGGCACCGTCTCGCCGTTGATGAAGAGCCCGAAGGTGCGCGTCGTCGTCATGGACAGGATCGTATCGGGGCCGAGCAGGCGGCCGAAAGCAAGGTAGGATCGCGGGCAATGAGCGCACTCAAGAGCTTTGTCAAGAACCCGCTGTCGCTGTTCGGCTTCCTGCTCGCAAAGTCGTCGAACGAGGAGCGCATCGCGGCCTACATCATCCGCGAGCACGACCGCGGGAAGACGATCGACGACATTCTCGACGATCCGTACATCCGCAACCGGATGTCGGCACAGGAGGTTGGGCGCGTGCTCGAGCGGCCCGACGTGCTCCGCGCGATCGGCGACGACATGGTCGAAGCAGGCCGCGCCGCCCTCGCCCAGTCACACCAGGCCTAGCCGCCCGCGGCACTACGTCTACCGCCTATCGCTGGGCGCGGCCGGGCAGCTCGAGTCCAACGCCACGCTCGAGCGCGCGCTCGACCGCGACCGCCGCGAGCGCCACGTCCCAGGCGGCGATGCCGTTCGACTTGAAGACGACGATGTCGTCGTCGGACTGCCGCCCCGTCACGGCACCGCTCACCACCTCGTGCAGCTCGTGCACCTCGAGCCAGTCGAGGACGCCGGCGGCCACCGGCTCGACGAGGTCGCCGGACTCGCCCTTCGCCTGCTCGAGCGAGTCGCAGCAGACGAACGCGGCACGCTGCAGGACGACGTTGTCGAGCTCGCGCGCCTGCACGCGGTTGGCGCCGGCGGCGCACACGAGCGCGCCCGGCTGCAGCCACTCGCCGCGCACCACGGGATCCTTCGACGTCGTCATGGTGACAACGATGTCCTGCTCGGATGCCTCGTGGTTGCTCTCGGCCGGCTCAGCGCCGACGAGCTTGCAGAAGGCGGCGAGCCGCTCCGGGTTGCGGCCGAAGGCGAGGACGCGCTCGATTGAGGGGACGGCGGCGCGGATGCAGGCAACCTGGCTCTGCGCCTGCCAGCCGGTGCCGATGATGCCGAGCGTGCGCGCGCCGGTGCGGGCGAGGTGCCTGGCGGCGACCGCGCTGGCGGCGCCGGTGCGCAGCTGGCCGAGCCGGTCGGCCTCGATCACGGCGACCAGCCGGTGCTCGACCGCGTCGAACAGCGTGATCACGAACGCCGAGCCGTTGCGCCCGCCCACGTAGGTCTTCGAACCGGCCAACCCGAGCCCGAGATCGACGGCCGCCATCACGTGCAGCAGGCCGCCCTCGACGGGGATCCGATAGCGCGGGCGGTTCTCGACCTGGCCGGCGGCGAGCCGCTCGAATGACCCCTCGACGGCAGCGACCGCGTCGGCGGGAGTGAGCAGGGCGCTGATGTTCTCCTCGGAGAGATAGAGCGGCATGGCGCCTAGTGTGCCCGTCGCGCGGTCGGGGCGCGCGAGGGCGCCCGGCCGCCGCTACACTTTCCCCTCCCCGCGCCCGTAGCTCAGGGGATAGAGCGCTGCCCTGCGGAGGCAGAGGTCGCACGTTCGAATCGTGCCGGGCGCATCGTCTGTTCGAGCCACCCCCGAGCGGGGGTGGTCGCGCGAGGCCTGGTCAGCAGCCGCCGTTGGCGGTCGAC
>JANXXF010000487.1 GCA_025350775.1 Actinomycetes bacterium | reverse complement strand
CGAGACGGTCGTGCTCAAGAAGGGCGCGTCCGCGTTCTTCGGCACCAACCTGTCGGCGATCCTGGTCAATCAGCACGTCGACACGGTGATCCTCTGCGGCGCGACCACCAGCGGCTGTATCCGCGCAACCGCGGTCGACCTGCTGCAGAACGGCTTCCCGACGCTCGTCCCGCGCGAGTGCGTCGGCGACCGGGCCCGCGCGCCGCACGAGGCCAACCTCTTCGACATCCAGGCGAAATACGCCGACGTCGTGTCAGTCGACGAGGCAATCGCATACCTGGCAGGCATTCCGGCCCGGGCATCCGCCCCGGCCACGTAGAGCGAACGAGCGAGAGAGAGGAACGCGATGTACAACATGACGGGGTTCGTCGATCTGTGCGTCAAGGAGCTCGTGCTCTGCGGCGTCCACGAGGGCGAGACGGTGGCGGTGCTGTCGCAGGGCGACGAGCGGATGGAGTACGCGGACGCGTTCCTGGCCGCAGCCCGCAAGCTCGGCGCGAACGCGTTCCAGGTGCGCCTGCCGGACGTGTCGGGCTCGCTGCTCGGCGACTCCGGCGCGTGGGTCGTCGGCGAGACGCCGCTCGGCCGCAACCGCCCGGCGATCGAAGCGCTCAAGCTCGCCGACATCGTGATCGACCTGATGTTCCTGCTGTTCTCGAAGGAGCAGATCGAGATCCAGGAGTCGGGCACGCGCATGCTGCTCTGTGTGGAGCCGGTCGACAACCTCGCCCGCCTGTTCCCGACGGCCGACCAGCGTCGCCGCGTCGAGGCCAGCGAGGAGCTGCTCGGCAAGGCGAAGTCGCTGCGCTTCACCAACAAGGCCGGCACCGACGTCGTGTACCAGCTCGGCACGTACCCGGTGATGACCGAGTACGGCTTCGTCGACGAGCCGGGTCGCTGGGATCACTGGCCCGCCGGCTTCCTCTTCACGGGCGGCGCCGACGACGGCGTCGACGGCAAGGTCGTCGTCGACCGCGGCGACATCATCGTCACGCCGTTCAAGATCTTCGTCGAGGATCCCATGGAGATCACGATCGAGCACGGCCAGATCGTCGACATCCGGGGCGGCTTCACGGCCGAGCTGATGCGCGACTACATCGCGGCCTTCGACGATCCCAAGGCGTACGGCATCGCCCACATCGGCTGGGGCTGCAATGAGAAGGCCCGCTGGTCGGGCCTCGCGAATGACCGGCGCAGCGTCGGGATGGAGAGCCGCTGCTTCTACGGCAACACGCTGTTCTCGACAGGCCCGAACCAGGAGCTCGGCGGCACCAACGACACGGGCTGCCACATCGACATCCCGATGCGCAATTGCAGCCTCTTCCTCGACGACGAGCCGATTCTGATCGACGGCGAGTTCCAGATCGAGGATCTGAAGGCGCCGCGGCCGCAGTTCGCGCCGCCGTCGCTCGTCAGGTAGGAAAGCCGTTCGCCCGTCCTGCGGCCGCCGCGATGCCGGCGGCCGCAGGTGTTTTCCGCCGGACCGGCGGCCCGAGAGGAGAAGAGATGACGATTCAGGCGCGTGGAGCGAGCAGGTTCGTCGAGGCGAACGGGATCCGGCAGCACTATCTCGAGTACGGGTCGGGACCCGTCGAGCTCGTGATCGTCCCAGGTATCACGAGCCCCGCGATCACCTGGGAGTTCGTCGCCGAGGAGCTGGCGCGGGACTACCGAGTGTTCACGCTCGACGTCCGCGGGCGCGGCCTCTCCGACAGGCCGGCAAGCGACTACTCGCTGCCCGAGTACGCGGCCGACGTCGCCGGGTTCATCGAAGCGCTCGGCCTGCAGCGCCCGGTGGTGCTCGGGCACTCGATGGGCGCGCGCATCGTCGCGGCGCTCGGCGCGCTCCATCCCGGCACCCCCGGCCCGCTGATCGTCGTCGACCCGCCGCTGACCGGCCCTGGCCGTCCGCCATACCCCACGGCGCTCGAGAGCTTCCGCGAGCAGCTCCACGAGGCGTACGCAGGCACCACCGCGGCGGACGTGCGCCGCTTCTTCCCCGCCTGGAGCGAGACAGCGCTGCAGCTTCGCGCCGAGTGGCTGGGGACGTGCGACGAGCACGCCGTCGTGAAGACCTACGAGAATTTCGAGCGCGAGGACTTCTTCGGCTACTGGCGTCGGCTGCCAGCGCCGCTCCTGTTTGTGCTGGGCGGTGAGAGCCCCGTGGTGACCGCGGCCGGTGAGCGCGAGGCGCGTGAGGCGAACCCGGCCGCCGAGTTCGTCGCGGTCGCGGGCGCCGGCCACATGATCCCGTGGGACAACCTGCCAGGGTTCCTCGAGGCCGTGCGCACGTTCCTGAGCCGCGTCGCCGCCTGACCGGCGGAGGCGCGCGCAGTCGCCATCCGGGCGCCTCCGTGGAGGGAAGCGCCGGCAGCGGCACGGTCAGTCCGTCGCGGCTACGCCGCCGTCCCGGGGTACGGCGGCCGGAGGTGCTGCCACGGGCGCACCGCCTCGAATGCGGCTGCGGCGCGGAGCACGGCTTCGTCGCCGTGCCAGCCGCCGACGATCTGCAGGCCCACCGGTAGCCCCTCCTTCGTGAGCCCGGCCGGCACCGAGCACGCTGGCTGACCCGTCAGGTTCATCGGGTAGGTGAACGGCGACCAGGAGAGTCCGTGCACGGGCCGGCCCGCGACGGTCCCGGGATGGTCGAGACCGGCCTTGAAGGCAGTCAGCGGCAGCGTCGGCG
>JANXXF010000225.1 GCA_025350775.1 Actinomycetes bacterium | reverse complement strand
GGCGTCGGCGATGACCGGCGTCGTGATGCCATACTGCGACACCGCCTGACGGAGGTCGTCCGGTGAGTCGGGCGTGATCGAGACGAGCCGGATGCCGCGGCGCTGGAGCTCCGCACCGACCTTCTCGATCCCCTGAATCTGCTCGAAGCACGCCTGGCACATGACGCCCTCCGAGAAGAAGAGCAGCGTCTTGCCGCCGGAGAGCGAGGCGGTGCTGATCTGGTTGCCGCTCAGCAGGTCGCGCGCGGAGAACGTCGGCACGACCGCCCCAACCGACAGGCCCGCGCCGTGCTCGGCCCCCATCGCGGCATGGGTGTCGGCAGACGAGCCGCCGCTCTTGCCGAAAACCCCTGGCAGGACGAAGCTCGCTGCGACGACGGCGATCACGACGCCACCGGCTGCTGCAACCTTCCAGGACGCGACGCCGGCGAGCCGGCCCACGGCCCTACCGCTCTCCGGCGGAGTGGACTGCCGCGCCTTCACGCGTGCCGTCTTCGCCTTCTTGCCGCTCATGACTCTCACCACCTCTGCTCAGGATTGCGAACACGAACGAGCCGATCACGGCTGCCAGAAGCGGCAGCGTGACGAAGTTAGGGACGGCGTCGACCGTCGAGCCGATGTCGCGCATCCACGAGCCCAGGGTTCTCTGGAAGCCGGGTGCCGTGTCGGAGTTGCCGGTGAGGACGAGGGCGATGAAGAGCACGCCGAAGCTGGCGAAGACGACAGTGCCGGCGAGCCGGGCGAGCCCGATCCGCCGCTCGTGCGAGCCGAGCCGCAGCATCACCTTCGGGTCACGAACCTTGCCGCGGGCCTTCCCGTAGAGGAGCGCAATCGGGATCAGCGGCGCCATCATCCCGGTGACGTACGCGATGCCGAGGAGGAGGCCGCCGGCGATCGTGCCGCTCGTCGCCGAGAGCGCGATCGCCCCGGCGAGGACGGGCGCGCAGCACGCGGTGGCGCCGCCCGAGAATACGCCGAGCCCGAACACCGAGAGCGTCGAGCCGGTCAGCTTCGGCTGGCGGAGCGAGATCGGCAGCATCGTGCCGCGCCAGAGGGCGACGGCGACGGCGAGCATCATCAGCCCGCCGATTGCGAACAGCTGCGCGTGCCATTGCGACACGTACGAGGCGAGCACCGCCGCGCCGAGCGTGATCGGCAGCACGACGAGCGAGACGCCGGCGACGTAGACGGCAGTGAGACGCGCGACCCTCATTCGCCGGCCACTGCCGATCGCCGCGAGGTACGCGGGCATCATGACGCCGGCGCAGCAGGGCGCGAAGAACGCGACCATTCCGGCCGCGAAGGCCGCCGCGAGCGAGCCGGCCATCAGCACGCTGCTCACGGCCCGAGCTCCTTGCGCAGCCGCTTCTCCGACAGGCGGCCGTAGCCGATGACGCGCTGGCCGTCGGTGAGCACCGGCAGGAACGCGAGCGGGAGGCCGGCACGAGCGAGCGCCTCGGCCTCGGCGCTCCCGACATCGACGGCTCGCACCTCGACTCCGAGCGCAGCGAGCACCTCGCGCGCGTGCTCGCAGAGATGGCAGTCGCCGGTCGTGACAAGGACGAGCGGCTCCACCTCGACGGCGGACGCCCTCATTCCAGCACCAGCCGGCCGCGCAACATCCCCGACTCGCAGGTGAACTCGTACTCGCCCGGCGCCGGCATCCCCAGCTCGACACGGACGTCCTGGTGGAGCGGCAGCCAGACGCTCCTGCCGAGCGCGGGAACGATCAGCCGCTCGCCGCACGACGAGGTGTCCTCGCGACGGAAGACGAGGGCGACCGGAACGCCCGCTCGGCCGCGGACGGTCTCGGGCCGGTAGCCACCGCGAACCTCGACGCGCAGCACCTGGGTGAGCGCACTCTCACGCCCACCGGCCTTGCGCTGCATACGTGCGAGCTTCACGGCACCGTCCCTTCGGTCGCTTGTCTGCGACTATCGGCACCGCATTTGAAGGAGTCGTGAAGAACGGCGGCAGCCGCGCCGGGGCGACCCCCTGGCAACCACCGGTTGGATCAGCCGGCGTCGCCGAGCGCGGGGACGACGACGCGGAACAGAGAGCCGCGGCCAGGCGCGCTCTCGACGTCGATCCGGCCGTCGTGGGCGCGAACGAGCTCGTCGGCGATGGCGAGGCCGATGCCGGCGCCACCGGTCACGCGAGACCGCGACTTGTCGCCCCGCCAGAAGCGCTTGAAGACAAAGCGGAGCTCGTCAGGCTCGATCCCGATGCCTGTGTCGGCGACCTCGAGCACCGCGCTCCCGCCCGCGAGAGCCACACTGACCCGAACCGAGCCCCCGGCGTTGGTGTAGCGCAGCGCGTTCGAGAGGAGGTTCCCGACGATCTGGCCGAGGCGTTCGCGGTCGCCGCGTACGAGTGCAGGGTGCAGGTCGACGATGAGCGCGATCCCTGCGGCCACGAACGCCTCCGAATGGACGTCCACCTCTGCGCGAGTGACTTCGGCGAGATCGACGGTGCGCCGGTCGAGCAATAGCCCGGGGCTCTGTGCGTCGGCGAGCTTGGAGAGGTCGTCGAGAAAGCGGGCGAGGCGGAGGGCCTCGGTGTGCATCGCCGCGAGGTTGGCGGGGACGTCGGGAAGGACGCCGTCCTGCGCCGCCTCGATCCGCGAGAGCAGACCGGTGACCGGCGTGCGCAGCTCGTGCGCGAGGTCGGCGACGCTCTCCTTACGCAGCCGCTCCTCGTGCTCGAGTGTCTCGGCGAGCCGGTTCAGCGCGTGACCGACGGCACGCACCTCCGGGTCGCCCGTGAGCCCGACGCGGGCGGCGAGATCGCCTTGCTCCATCGCTTGCGCCGTCTGCCGGATTCGGCGCAGCGGCCGCGCGAGCGTCTGCGCCAGCACGAACGCGACGACGAGCGCTGCCGCGACGGAGAGCGCGCCGGCAACGAGGTGGAGGCGGTCGAGCGAATGGCGGAGGTGCAGCTCCTCGGGCGTGAGCAGGCTTCCACCCGTCTGGCTCACGGTGACGCTGCCGACGCGACGCCCGGCGGCGACGACGGGCGCGGTAGCCGTCGAGCCGACGGCAGGCCCGAGCCCCGCGATAGCCGCTCCGCTCGCGCCGCGCAGGGTCACGCGCAGGCCGTCGATGTCGGCGAGATGGCCGAGCGTGACGATCGCAGCCGGGCGCCAGCCGGCCCCGTCGTGGTAGACCTCCGCGGCGATCTCCGCCATGTGCGTGGCCGAACGCTGCAGCCGTGCCCGCGCCGCAGCGTTGACGCGCGGCTCCAGCCCGAGGTCGGCGAGCAGCGTCGCGACCCCGACGCCGAGCAGCGCCACCGCGACGAGGCTGAGCGCGAGCCGCGCCCGCAGGCCGACCCGACTCGTCAGTCCCATGTCCTGGCGAGGCGGTAGCCGACGCCGAAGACCGTCTCGATGTACCGCGGGTGCCGCGGGTCGAGCTCGATCTTCTTGCGCAGGTTCTTGACGTGCGCGTCGATCGTCCGCTCGAACACCTCGAGGTCGAAGCCCTGGACGAGGTTGACGAGCTCGAAGCGGGAGTAGGCCCGACCCGGGTAGCGGGCGAGGGCGACGAGCAGCTTGTACTCGTTCGGGGTGAGATCGACGGGCTCGCCGTGGCGGCGCACCTCGTGCCGGACCGTGTCGATCGCGAGGGCGCCTCCATCGAAGCTGAGGAGCTGCACGAGCGGTGTCTCCGCCCCACCGGCCCGGCGCAGGATCGCGTGCACGCGGGCGACGAGCTCCCGTGGCGAGAACGGCTTCGTCAGATAGTCGTCGGCGCCGAGCGCGAGGCCGCCGACGCGCTCGTCCTCAGCGGCCTTCGCCGTCAGCATCAGCACCGGCACGTCCGAGCGGCGACGGATCTCCCGGCAGACCTCCTCGCCGCTCACGTCGGGCAGCATCAGGTCGAGGATGATCAGCGCCGGCTTGACCCGCTCGGCGAGGGCGAGCCCTTCCGCCCCGTCGGCAGCAACGTGGACGGCGAACCCTTCCTGCTCGAGATACGCCCGCACGACGTCCTGCACCGACTTCTCGTCGTCGACGATCAGAATTTTGCGGTTCTCGGACACTCGGTCACGATTCCAGACTTTTGTGAAGATGCGGCGAAGCGGCTCTCGGAGCGTATCGCCTGGCTCTTCACAGCTCCTTCACTCGCCCTGCCTACGGTGTCAGCAATGACCAATCGCCCATTCTGGATCGGCGCGGCCGCCTTGCTGCTCGCCGCAGTTGCGCTACCCGTGGCGGTCATCGCCGCAGTGCGCGCAGGCAACTCGGCAGTGCCGGCAGCAAGCAGCTCCGGCGGGATGGCCATGGGCGGTGGCGCGATGTCGACGCACATGGCAGCGGCCCCCATGGACGGCGTCCCCGCCGCGACCGCGACGACAGGCGGCACTCGCCTGGCCCCGCGCCTGGTGAACGGCGTCTACCTGTTCGACCTGGTGGCGAAGCCGGTGCTCTGGGAGA
>JANXXF010000191.1 GCA_025350775.1 Actinomycetes bacterium | reverse complement strand
CGGCGTCACCGCTCGAGGTCACGCAGGGCTTCTACTCGCCGCGCGTCACCTTCTGCTACCCGGGTGGCGAGGGGCCGCTCTGAGCCTGGATCCACCGTTTTTCGCGGGCGTTGCGGCTCGTCCAGACTGCCAGGCCGCTCCCAGGCGGGGTTTCGGCCGCCGCCTACGGCGGTGGGGCCTGCACCCGGCCGGTGCGCTCCACGCTGGAGCCTCCGCAACGGGCCACCGGCCCGCCCCGTACGGCCCCAGCGCGTCCTGACAGCCCGGACGAACGCCCCGCGATCACGAAAAACGGTGGATCCAGGCTGAAGGCACGCGAATGACAAGTCACCGCGGAGCCCCGCCGATGAGTAGACTCGCCGGGCAGTGCTGATCGCAGTCGCGCAGACCGAGCCCGAGCTCGCCCAGGTCGCCCGTAACCTCGAGGCGGCGATTGCCCGCATGGAGGAGGCCGCAGCGCTGGGCGTGAAGCTGCTCGTGCTGCCCGAGGCGGAGCTCACCGGCTACGTGTTCGACTCTGCGCAGGAGGCGCGGGCCGCCGCGCTCGAGGTGCCCGGCCCCGAGGTCGACGCGCTGGCCGCGGCGGCAGGACGGCTCGGCCTCTACACGGTCTGCGGCCTGATCGAGCGCGAGGGCGACCTGCTGCGCAACACCGCGGTGCTCGTCGGCCCGGCCACGCCCGACGGCGCGCCCGGCCCGGGCGCGCTGCTCGGCCGCTACAGCAAGACGCACCTGCCGTTCCTCGGCGTCGACCGCTTCGTCACCGCCGGTGACGAGGCTCCCGTCTTCGACACCCCGATCGGCCGGATCGGCATCGAGATCTGTTACGACCTGCGCTTCCCGGAGCTCACGCGCAGCCTCGCCCTGCAGGGCGCCGACTTCATCGCGCACCCGACGAATTGGCCGCTCGCCGCGACGACGAACGCCGAGTTCATCACGCGCACGCGCGCGCTCGAGAACCGTGTCTACCTGCTCACGGCGAACCGCTGCGGCACCGATCGCGGCACCGAGTTCTGCGGCTGGAGCCAGATCTGCGACCCGTCCGGGACGCGCATTGCCGAGACCGGCAAGGCCGGTACTGCGCTGCTCGTGGCCGAGGCCGACGTCGCCCGCTCCCGCGACAAGGACATCATCGTCATTCCCGGCGTCTACGAGATGCGCCTCTGGGACCACCGCCGCCCCGACCTGTACGGGGCCGTGGTTGCCGAGACGCTCCCGACCACATAGGAGGAACGAGCCATGCCCACCGCCGACGAGCCTCTCGTCTATCCCGCGATCGTCGACAAGGACGGCCTCAAGGTCTCAAAGAGCCCGTGGGGCCCCGACGACGAGATCGGCCGCCTCAACTGGATCACGCCGGAGTCGAACAAGCGCATCCTCGAGTCGCTCAACGGCTCGGCCGTCTTCGACCTCGCTACCGACTACTTCATCGGCATGCCCGCCTGGTCGGCAGCCGGCGACCCGCCGTACGACATCTGGATGACCCACACCCCAAACGGATCGAAGAACGACTCGCTCACCGGCATGGGCCGCGAGGTGCACGAGCGCCACTCCTACTGCGGCGACTCGATGTCGATGTACACGCACTGCGGCACCCACCTCGACACGCTCAACCACCTCGGCCACTGGGGCTGCTTCTGGAACGGCTGGACCGAGGAGAACCATCTCGGCTCGCGCCACTGGGAGGTCGGCGGCGCCGAGAAGTACCCGCCGATCATCGGCCGTGCCGTGCTGCTCGACGTGGCCGGCGCCCACGGGGTCGACTGCCTGCCGGACAGCTACGCGATCACGCCGGACGAGATCAAGAAGGTCGCCGCCAAGCAGGGCACCCAGCTGCGCAAGGGCGACATCGTCCTCTTCCGCAGCGGCCGCATGACGGTGTGGCCCGCCTACAACGAGTACCTGATGAACTCGCCGGGGATCAACCTCGACGCGGCCAAGTTCCTCTGCGAGGAGGTCGGGGCGATGTGCATCGGCGCCGACTCGATCGGCCTCGAGGTGATGCCGTGGCAGGAGGAGAAGGCGTTCCTGCCGGTGCACTCGTACATGTTCTCCACTGCCGGCGCGCAGATCATGGAGGTCATGTGGCTGGAGGAGCTGGCGCGCGAGAAGCTGTACGAGTTCGCGTTTATCGGCGCGGCGCTCAAGCTGAAGGGTGCGACCGGCTCGCCGTTCCGCCCGATCGCGGTGCCGCTCAAGGGGTAGGGCGGCCGGGCGCCCTGTGGCGCCCGTGAAGAGGAGTCCGGCCGGGGGCCGGGTGGTGTGGCTGCGGCCGGGCCGCCCGGCCCTCCGGCGTCGCGGGGCCGAGGCCGGTGCGCACGTCACCGCCGCGGCCTCGCGGATGCTGCTACACGAAGATGTCGGTCGGGACGACCGCCGACACCAGCACGTTCGGCACGTCGACGATCTCGGAGATGCGCAGGTCGCAGACGGCGCCCAGCAGCGCGTAGGCGGCTTCGCGCGAGAAGCCGTGCGTGGCGGTCAGCCAGCCGAGCATTTCGACCAGCGCGTTGCGCGCGGCCAGCGTGAGGTCCATCGACTCGTTGCTACCGTCGTCGTGGATCGGCAGTCCGGTGGTGGCGAACTCGGGGCGGCCGGGTCGCGCCGGCGTCGTGTACGCGGGGAAGCGCGGGCGCCAGGCCGGGCTCTTCTCGACGCGGAAGCGCACGGTGATCGCGCCGTCCATCTCGATCGCTGTGCCGCTCACCTCGCCGTCACCCTGCGCAAAGTGCAGGTCGCCGACCGAGAACAGCGCGCCCGGCACGTCCACCGGGAACCAGACGGTCGACCCGGCGACGATGCCCCGCGTGTCCATGTTGCCGCCCAGCTCGCGCGGCGGGATCGTGCGCAGGCCGTCGGTCGCCCAGGTTGGGACGGCGCGGCCGGGCGCAGGGTCGGCCACGGCAGCGCCCCGGCCGGCCAGCTCCGCCTCGCGGCGGGCGAATGCGGCCAGGCGGGCGGGCGACGGCGCCACGCCGATGACGCCGGGGAAGAGGCCGGCCGGCACCGCGACGCCCGGCAGCTCGGGCGAGCGGGCCACGCCGCCCACCAGCGACCAGTTCACGCAGTGCGCCACCGGAAAGAGGTCGGCCAGCGCGCCAAACCCAGGGATCACCGGGCTCACGCCGCGCAGCCCCGCCTCCAGCTCGACGATCTCGACGGCGAGCACGTCGCCGGGCTCGGCGCCCTCGACCCAGACCGGCCCCGTCAACGCGTGCGGGTCGCCCAGGTCGAGCGCCGCGATGTCGGCCCCGGTCACGTCGCGTGCCCCCGGCCCCGCCAGGGCGAGGTCGAGCCCGTTCCTGCACTCGAGCGTCACGGCTTCACCCTCGCGCACCCGCGCGCGAGGCTCGATGCCGGGATGCCAGCGGTTGTGGCCGCTCGCCGGCTCCTCCCGCAGCGCGACCGTCGCGTCCACGGCGAGGCGGGTCACGACGGCCTCCCCGCGGGTCACGCCGGCGTCCCCGCCGGCCACGCCGGCCTCCCCGCGCGAGCCGGCCCGCTCACGGCAGCAACGCGGAGATGCGGGCGCACGCGTCGGTGCACATCGCCGCGTCGTCGGCCGTCCACGCACGCGGCCCGCCCAGCACGTGCAGCGAGAGCGCGCCCAGCACGGCGCCGTCCTTTACCACCGGCGTCACGATCTGCGCGGTCATCGGCGACCCTGGCGTCCCGTAGGCGGCGAGCATCTCGTGGAACAGCGGCTGCTCCGAGAAGCAGGCCGCGCAGTCGTCCTGCACCACCTGGTTGCCCTTTCGGATCTCCACCGGCACCGGCTGGGTCGAGAGGTCGATCGACGAGGGGCCGGCGATCGAGGGGACGCCGGGCGCGAGCGACTCGTAGCGCACGGCGAGCTCCGCGCTGAGGCGGAGGGTGACGCGGCTGCCGCGCCCGCGGGCGAGCACCTCGTCGACGATGAGCTGGATGGGATCGGCCATACGGAGCATTCTCCCACGAGCGGCGCGACAGCGCGGCAGCGGAGTGCACGGGGGAGCTCGGCATGCCGGCTCGCCGCGGCGCCGTACCGGGGTGTGGGAGTGCCGGTCAGGGGTGGTATCCCCGAACTTAGAGCTCGAATCAGAATGAGCCTTGCCCGCGGATCGCTCGGATCGCCCTTCGGCCCGCAGTCCGGCCGCTTTGCGTCCGACCTGTGGGCCTGCGG
>JANXXF010000054.1 GCA_025350775.1 Actinomycetes bacterium | reverse complement strand
CCAAGCGACGAGACGATGCGCCCGATGCCGGCCCGCAGCTCCCGGCGCGCATAGAGCCCTGCCTGCCAGAAGACGAGGAACGTGAGCAGCATCACGAATGGCAGCCAGTCGGTCTCGGCCTGCCACAGCACACCCCACAGCACCGGCGTGTTGCCGACGGCGAGCTCGCGCACGGCGAGCGCGACATAGAGGCCTAGCGCGATGCCCGCGAGATCGAGCGCGACGAGCGTGGAGATGCTCAGCGTGCGGCGGCTGAGCGCCCGCAACGGGCTCGCCGCGAGGAGATACGGGCGCGTCGCGCGGACATCCTCGGCGGGCAGCAGCGCCAATCGCTCCCCCGAGCGAAGCTCATCCTGGCCCGTCCTCTGCTCGCGTTCGCTCACCCGCTTCATGGTACCCCTCGTGCCCGCCGATACAGCTGCTGCGAAGAGTCTAGAACGACGAGGTTAGGGGCTTGTAAATCCTCGCGTAGGGTGGTGGGTCAGGCTGAATCTCCGCGCTCCGCAGCCTTGCGCTCGCGGGTCTTGGTGTAGCTGCCACGCTTGATCGGCGTTGCCTCTGCGATCTCCAGGAGCGCGATGATCTCCGCGACCGTCCTGCTTTCGGGATGGGCACGACGAGCTACCAAGTTTGTCTTCAGTTTTTACAACTGTTATTATCCATTTTCACAACGAAGTATAAAGATGTATCCATGGAGGTGAGCGGTGATCTTTCAGACCCCACAGCTTGGATTCGGGGAGTTGGCGGCCTTAGAGAAGATCGAGGCGCTGCGCAGAGATCTGCGGTTCTTCGTGGCCGAGCCGCGCCGTTGGTTCGGCTCTGTTGGACGAGTTCTCCGGGCGAGGGCAATCCAAGGGTCAAACAGCATCGAGGGTTACGACGTCTCGGTCGAGGATGCCGTTGCGGCGGTCGAGGGGAACGACCCAGTCGAAGCAGATGCCGAGAACTGGGCAGCAGTCCTTGGCTACCGAAGCGCGATGACTTACGTTCTGCAACTCGCGCACGACAACCATTTCGAGTACAACGCGGCGCTGATTCGCGCTCTCCACTTCATGATGACCGAGTACGCGCTGGACGCCGGCCCCGGCTTATGGCGTCCAGGGCCGATCTGGATTCGCAACGAGGCTACCGGGGAGATCGTCTATGAAGGCCCGGAAGCCGAAGCGGTACCGGAACTCGTCGCGGAGCTTGTCCTTGACCTACAGCAGACCCCAGCGCAACTTCCCGTCGTGAAGGCTGCCATGTCTCATTTGAACCTCGTGATGATCCACCCGTTCCGGGACGGAAATGGGCGCATGTCTCGCTGCCTTCAGACGCTAGTGCTCGCGAGGGAACAGATCCTAGCCCCCGAGTTGTGCAGCATCGAGGAATACCTGGGGAAGAACACAGACTCCTACTATCGCGTCCTTGCCGATGTAGGACGCGGACGTTGGAATCCCGGGAACGACGCCCTCCCTTGGGTGCGCTACTGCATCGAAGCGCACTGGATACAGGCGATGAGTGTAATCAGGCGGGTGCGCGAGTCCGAGACGATCTGGGCGGAGCTTGAACGCATCGCGACAGGACACGGCTTGCCAGAGAGGGCGCTGGGGGCACTCTTCGATGCGACGATCGGCCTCAAGGTACGAAACGCTTCGTACCGGGCTGTCCTCTCGGCGTGGGACGAGCCGATTTCGAACCAGGTGGCGACCACCGATCTGCGCGCGATGGTTCGGGCGGGCCTGCTCAAGCAGGAAGGGCGGAAGCGGGGCACATTCTACGTCGCCGGAGATCCAGTGAGCGAGATTTCTCGACGCCTGAGAGCCGAAAGGCGCCCCATCGACGCTAGCTCACTCTTTGATGTCGGGCCGTGACCAGCGAGCGCGCGCGGCTTCCCCGACGGGCTGGGCGGCTGCCCCGTAAGAGCTCGAATCAGAATGAGCGTTGAACCTCGGGGCTTTCGGAGCGAGCGGGTGGGTCGACTGGCTCGCAGGCCAGGCTGGCCGCCTGGACAAGAGCCAGGCGGCACACCCGCGAAGCCCTGGAGGCCGCTCGGAGAGCGGGCTACAGGTCGCCGCAGGCCCACAGGTCGGACGC
>JANXXF010000145.1 GCA_025350775.1 Actinomycetes bacterium | reverse complement strand
GGGAAGAACGTCGCGACGCTGACGCGCGAGAAGCTGGCGATCGAGCCGCAGAAGGTGCTGGAGGCCGTCGGGCGGGGCCAGCAGGTCTCGGCCGACGACGTGTTCGCGTACGCGGCGCTGCGGCCGGCCGAGCGGCGCGCGGGCGCCGGCGCCGGCCTCTGGCTGACCGGCCGCCCCGACCCCGACCGCGACGCCGAGGACGCCCGGCTGCTCGTGGAGGCGTGCGACGGGCTCGACTGCGGTGGGCTCCGCTTCGCGCTCACCGAGGTGTGGCGCGGCGAAGCCATCCTGCGGGTGCGCCCGGCGGCCCCGGGCGGCCCGCCCGCCGACGAGCGCGTCACCGATAGCGATGCGTTCTTCCGCGACCGTCACCCGGTGCTGCGGCCGCAGGCCTGCGCTCCCGAGGCGGCCCACACCGCCGCCGCAGCCGAGGAGTGGACGCGGCGCACGATCGCCCTGCTCGAGGCCCACCCAGTGAACGCCCGTCGCGTCGCCGTGGGGCTGCCCGCCCTCAACGTGATCACGCTCAAGTGGTGGGGCCGGCCGCGGCCGGTGCCGACCTTCGCCGAGCGGCACGGCCTCCACGGCAGCTTCGGCGCAGCGTCGGCATTCCTGCGCGGCCTGGCCTGCACGCTGGGGCTCGCCGCCGTTGACCTGCCGGAGTCGGGCGACGTCAGCGCCGACCTCTCCGCGCGTGTCCGCTTCGTCGGCGAGCGGCTGGCTGCCGGCGACACCTTCGTCTTCGTTCACAGCAAGGCGGTGGACGAGGCGGGCCACACCAAGGATCCCCGGCTGAAGCGGCGCGCGATCGAGCTCGTCGACGCTGCACTCGGCACGCTGCCGGTCGAGCGGGCCGTCGTCTGCGTCACCGGCGACCACGCGACGCCCGCCAGCCCCGACGTGATCCACTCCGGCGACCCGGTACCGCTCGTCCTCGCCGGGCCCGGCATCCGCGCCGACCGCGTCGTCGCCTTCGGCGAGATCGACTGCGCCACGGGCATCCTCGGCCACCTGCGCGGGCCCGACCTGATGCCCGTGCTGCTCAACGCCGCCGACCGCCCGCTCTTCGCCGGCTCGCGTCCGACCCCGTTCGCGCACGCGCAGGGCGTGCCGTCGGTGCTCGAGCCGTTGTAGGGTCGCGGCATGGCCGGCATCCCGCGCACCCACCGCTCATGACCGACATCACGCCGGACGGCATTCGCGCCTTCTCGGCGGAGCACGACCTGCGCCTGGAGGAGGAGGACGTCGCGGGGCTCCTGGTGGGGCTGCCGGCGCTGCTCGCCGGCCTCGCCGCCGTCGATCCCGGCGACCTCGGCTTCGGCGAGCCGGCCACCCTCTTCGACCCCGACCCCGGCCGCGACGCCGGGGCACGTCGCCCGTGAGCACGCCGCCCGTGAGCACGCCGCCCGTCAGCGCCGACCGGTGAGCCCCCGCCCGTGAGCGCTCTCGCCGACCGCACCGCCACTGAGCTGGCCGCGCTCACCCGCGCCGGCGAGGTCTCCGCCGTCGAGCTGGCCGAGCACGCGCTCGCCGCCATCGACGCGCTCAACCCGACGCTGAACGCCTTCATGACGGTGACGCGCGAGCACGCGCTCGGCCGCGCCGCCGCCCTCGACGCGCTCCGCCTGGCCGGCGGCCCTATCGGCCCGCTCCACGGCGTCCCGATCGCGCTCAAGGACAACGCCGACACCGCCGGCATCCCGACCACCGCGGGCGCGCGCATCTTCCGCGACCGCGTCCCCGCTGCCGATGCCGTCGTCGCGGCCCGCCTCGCCGCCGCCGGTGCCGTGCTCGTCGGCAAGACGCACATGCACGAGCTTGCCGGTGGCCAGGGCCACCCCGACTGGGGCGACCCGCACAACCCGTGGGATCTGACCCGGGCCTGCGCCGGCTCCTCATCCGGGTCGGCCTGCGCCGTGGCGGCACGGCTCGTCCCCGCCGCGATCGGAACCGACACCGGCGGCTCGATCAGGCTGCCGGCCCACGCCTGCGGCATCGTCGGCCTCAAGCCGACGTACGGGCTCGTGCCACGCACCGGCGTCGTGCCGCTCTCGTGGAGCCTCGACCACGTCGGCCCGATGACCCGCACCGTCGAGGACGCGGCGCTGCTGCTGACGGCGCTCGTCGGCCAGGACGCCGGTGACCCCGGCTCGTTGCACGTGCCCGCGCGCGACTACAGGGCCGGCCTCGAGCTGCCGGTGCGCGGCCTCGTCGTCGGCGTGCCGTGCCCACATCCGGACGTCTTCGTCGGACGCGAAGCGGCGGCCGCCGTTGAGCAGGCGCTGCGCACGGTCGAGAGCCTCGGCGCGCACGTCGTCGAGATCGACCTGCCGAGCCCGCTCGAGGCCTGGCCGATCGCCATCGCGATCATGGCCGCCGACCTCGCCGAGCTCGTCGGCGACGAGATCCGCGAGCGTCCCGGCGACTTCGGGCCGTGGATCCGGCCGCTCATCCGGCTCGGCCAACTGCTGCCTGCCACCGACCTGATCCGGGCACAGCGGCTGCGCGAGCGCTTCCGCGCCGTGCATGCCCGGGCGCTGCGGGCGGTCGACATCATCGCCACGCCCACGGTGTCGTATCCGGCGTGGCCGCTCGGCGCCGCTCAGGTCGAGGTCGACGGCGACGTGATCCCGTACATCCCCTCGGTCGGGACGTTCACGCCGCCGTGGAACCTCACCGGGATGCCCGCAATCTCGATCCCCTGCGGCTTTTCCGCCGGGGGGCTGCCGCTCGGCCTCCAGCTCGCCGGGCGGCCACTCGAGGACGGTGTCGTGCTCCGGCTTGCCCACGCCTACCAGCAAGCGACCGACTGGCACCTCCGCCGCCCGCCCGTCTGCGCCTGACGGCTCGCCGCGTCAGGCCCCTACGCCCGACTACTACACTAGGGCGACGTGAAGAGCGCGATCTCGAGCAGCGGTCGGCTGCGACGCCGGGAGGTCACGGTGCAGGGCTACCGCCAGGTGGTCTACGCCTCGGTGCTCTGGCTCTATCTCGTCGTCGCGACCGGGGCGGTGGTTCGCCTGACCGGGTCGGGGCTCGGTTGCGACAACTGGCCGCGCTGCGGCGACGCGCCGTTTCCGACGAAGGCGGCGAGCTACCACCCGATCATCGAGTTCTCGAACCGGCTGATTGCCGTCGTCGCCATCCTCTTCGCACTGCTCGGCTGGCTCGCCGCCCGTCGCACCGCGGCGCTGCCGCGCTGGCTCGTGCGCCTCTCCGGCTTCATCTTCCTGCTCACCGTCGCCCAGATCCCGCTCGGCGGCGTGACCGTCCTCACCGGCCTTCATCCGGTCGCGGTGATGTCGCACTTCCTGCTCGCCATCATCACGCTCGGCCTGGCGGTCGCGGTAGCGCTGGAGGCGCGCCGCCACGAGACCGGCGCCGTCGCCCCGCTCGTTCCGCTGGTCGTTCGCCGCCTCGGCCTCGTCATGCTGCTGGCCGGCACCGTGCTCATCGTCACCGGTGCGATCTCGACCGCCTCCGGCCCGCACCCGGGCGCGAACACCGACGTTCGTCGCCTGTTCACGGTCGAGGGCACCGTCTATGTGCACGTCCGCGCGACTGCCGTCTACGGGATCGTCTTCGCGATCGTGATCGCGGCCCTTGTCCGGAGGCGTGCGACGGCGCCGCGGCTGCTCATGTCGGCGGCAGGCCTGCTCGTGCTGCTGGCCGGCCAGATGGTCGTCGGCGAGGTGCAGTACCGGCAGGGCCTGCCGTGGTGGCAGGTGCTGATCCACGTCAGCGTCTCCGGTGCGATCTGGGCGTGGACGGCGTGGCTCGTCGGCGCGCTCTGGCGGCCGTCCGCAGCGCTGGCGCGGCCGCTCGGCGGCGGCCGCGCGGCGCCACTGACGCGCTGAGTAGACTGATTTGATGGCCGGCGAGCTCCGCATTAGCAGCCTCCCCGCCGTCGAGCGGCCCGTGTTGATCACGGCGTTCCGGGGCTGGAACGACGGTGGTCAGGGCGCCACGATGGCAGCCGGCTTCCTCGCGCGCCACTGGGCGGCCGAGCGCTTCGCCGACATCGATCCCGAGGACTTTTTCGACTTCCAGGCGACGAGGCCGCAGGTGAGCCTCGAGGATGGCATCACCCGGCACATCGAGTGGCCGGAGAACGAGTTTCTGCACGCGCGCGTCGAGAGCCTCGGGCGCGACGTGATTCTGCTGCTGGGCGTCGAGCCGAACCTACGCTGGCGCACCTTTAGTGCGCTCATCGTCGGCCTCGCCCAGCAGCTCGGGGTCGACCTCGTGATCTCGCTCGGCGCGCTGCTCGCTGACGTGCCGCACACGCGGCCGGCGCCGGTATCGGGCACCGCCAGTACGCCGGAGCTGGTCGAGCAGCTCGAGCTCGAGCAGTCCCGCTACGAGGGGCCGACCGGCATCGTCGGCGTGTTGCACGACGCCTTCCGCGAAGCGGGCATCCCGTCGGCGAGCCTGTGGGCGGCAGTGCCGCATTACGTCTCGATGACGCCCAGCCCGCGCGCCGCGCTCGCCCTCTGCGACCGGCTCGCCGAGCTGCTGGGAGGTGCGATCGACCTGACGGAGCTGCGCGAGGCCTCCGACGCGTACGAGCGCCAGGTGAGCGAGGCCGTCGTCGGCGACACCGAGACGCTGCAGTACGTCGAGGAGCTCGAGCAGCGCACCGACGCGTTCGACGGCGACGACCTGCCCAGCGGAGATGCCCTCGCTGCCGAGCTGTCGCGCTTCCTGCTGGAGCGGGAGACGAACGTCGAAGGCGACGACTCGGCGGCGCCACCGCCGACCGACGACCGCTAGCCGGGGTCGACGGACGGAGCGGGCGCTCTTGCCGGCTGCCGCGTGGTGCGTCGCCGCTTCGCGGCGGCGGGGGCGTCACCGGCCGTGCCATCGTCGCTCGGCGGAACGTGGATGCGGGCGGCTACCGTGGGCGCCGCAGCGTCCGGGCCGAGTGCGGCATCCGGTGTTGCGCCTGCGCCCTCGCCCCCTGCGCGCGGCGACCCCTGGGCAGCCGCGCGTCGCGAGCGCCGGCGCCGCTTCGACGGCTTCTCGTTGGGGGTGGCGGCCGGGGCGTACTCGCCTCCGCCCCCGTCCGCGGGAGCGTCGGTGGCGCCGTCGCCCGTGACTCTCACGTCGGCACCGTTTGCCGCGGCGGCGGTTGTGGCCGCTCCACCGCTGCCCTTCTTCTTGCGCCGCCGCCGCGCCCGCGTCGCCGCGACCTTCGGCGCCGGGAGGTTCTCGGCGAGCGCTTCGGCGATCTCCTCGATCGTCCCCAGCCGCTCGCGTGCACCGTCGATCACCTGGTTCGCCCGCGGCGTGTAGCCGTCCACCGACGCGAGCAGCGCGACGCCGATGTGCCGCTGCTGCGCGAGCGCCACCTGCACCAGCTTGAGCAGGTTCTCCTCGTGGCGGTACCCGCGCGAGTTGGCCACCGCGCCGAGCAGCCGCTTGCCGTCGGGGAACTCCGCCGAGGCGCGCCGGTCCTGCAGCTTCCGCGTCCCCTTGGCGAGCTTCCACAGCCAGCGCTCCCGGATCTGGTCGGGCGCGACGGCTTTGCCCTCGGCCAGCGCCCGCAGCAGCGTACGGATGCCGAGGATCCGCTCCTTCTCCCAGGGCGGCGCCTGCAGCACGAGCGTCACGAGGTCGTCGAACGCGGCCCGCTCGACCGGCATGCCGACGCGGTCGGCGAGCGCGATCGCACGGAGCTTGGCGTTCGGATTCTCGGCCGCGCAGATCGCCAGGAACTGCTCGAGCGCGGTCTTGGCGACGCCCATCTGGATGAACTTGCGGACGAACTCGGCGCGCTCCTCGTAGCGGATCGTGCGGCCGGCGATCGTGCCCCAGTAGCGTTGCTCCTCGTCGTCGAGGAAGCGCGGGTCGACGCGCTGCCACTCGGCAGTGATCACGTGCAGCCGGCGGATCACATCGGGGGTGACCGGGACGAGCCATGGCGCCGGCGTCAGGCGGCGGCGGGCGCGCCGTTGCGAGCGGCGTCGCGGTGCCGGCGTGACCCGCGCACCCTCGCGGTAGAAGTCGGCGTCGAGCAGCGAGTGCAGCGAGACGACACGGTCATGGTGCGTCGAGGACTTCGGCACGAAGTCGACGACGATGCCCGACTCCTTGCGCGGGTGGATGCGCATGATGCGGCCGATCCGCTGCTGGTACACGCGCTTCGACGCGGTCGGCGCCAGGTGCATGCACACCGTCGCGCGTGGCGAGTTCCAGCCCTCGGCGAGCAGCATCGCGTTGATCAGCACGTTGATCTCGCCGCGCTCGTAGGCGGCGAGCGTCTCGGCGAGCTTTACCGGCGGCGTCTTCCCCGAGACGGCCTCGGCCTTGATGCCGGCCGCGCGGAACTCCTGGGCGAGGTTGTAGGCGTGGTCGACGCCGGCGGCGTAGACGATGCCGGGAGTCTGGCCGAAGCGGTCGCGGTAGAGCGATGCCGCCGCCTGATTCAGCGCCTGGTGGTCGAGCGCGCGGGCCAGCTCGCCCTCGTCGAAGTCACCGCCGATGATCGGCACCGAGTTGATCGCCGCGACGGGCGGCACCCGCAGGCAGCGCAGCGGCGCAATCAGGCCGCGCCGCGCCGCGTCGGTGAGCGGCAGGTCGTCGACCGAGGCGGGGAAGACGTCGGAGACCTGCTTGGCGATCAGCTGCTCGGTCGCCGTCATGCCGATGTAGATCGGCTCGCTCAGGCTGCGGATGGCTGCGCTCGTCTTCTCGCCGAGGGCGGTGTGCGCCTCGTCGCAGATGACGAGCTGGTACGCATCCCGTGAGACGTCATCGGCGTGGCGCGCGAACCAGGCGTAGGTCTGGATCGTGATCGGGTTCGGCTTGCGCGGCGTCTGGCCCTGGAGGATCGCGTCGTGGAAGCGGTCGTGGTAGCCGCCCTCCGTGAGGTCGCGCTCGAACTGGCTGACGAGCAGGCGGCGATGCGTGAGGATCAGGACGCCCTCGCTGCGGGCCGCCTCCACGAAGCCCGACGCCGCGATCGTCTTGCCCGAGGCGGTGGGGTGGCGGAAGCGGAAGCGGCGGATCGCGCCCGGGTCCTCGCGGGCGACCACCGGCTCGTCCTCGAGGTCGCCGTCGCCGTCGCCGTCGCCTTCGCCGCCGCCGGCGTCGCCGTTCCGGTCGTCGGTCTCGTCCTCGGCGTCCTCGTCCTCGTCCGAATCCGCCTCGTCGAGCCCTTCCGGGTCCTGCTGGTTGAGGCTGATCAGCTCGGTGAGCATGCCCGCGAGCGCGTCGATCTGGTGGCGGCGCAGCTCGATCCCGGAGAGCAGGTGCGGCGCCGGATCGCTCAGCACCCGCTCGAGGCCGAGCATCAGCGCGAACTTCGTCTTCCACTGCGGGCTCGGCCCCTGTAGCCCCGCTGCCTGCTCGGCGACAGCCTCGTCGAGGGCGCGGCGGCGCGCCGTTCCCGCTGCCAGGGCCTCGTCGGCGTCCTCGGTCGCGTGCAGGAAGGGCTCATGAGCCCATGCGCCTGCGCGGAGGGCGACGGCTGCCATGCCGTCCGCTGCCTCCGACAGACAGGTCGGATACTCGGTCGAGTTCTGCATGCGCGCAGCACACGCGGTGCCGCAAAGGAGGAACGCGCCCGCAGGATTCCTGACGGGAGGCTCCACTCGAAGTATATCGGAAGCTACGGGTGCTCCGGGGCGGGCTAGCTGCCGAGCCCGCCGAAAAGGGCGAACGGGTTCCCCGGCCGCACCTCCCAGACCAGCTCGCCGCCCGGCACGACGTAGCCATGGAGGCGCGTCGCCAGTACCTCGGCATCCTCTCGGCTGGCCGTACCGACCACCAGGTGCTCGGACGCGCGCAGCGGCGCAAAGCCCTCGCTCTCGAGCTGCTGCGCCAGCTCGCGCGCCTCCTTGCGGGAGCCGCAGCTGACGCGCACCTCCCAGGGCGCGAAGCCGCGGTCGAGCAGCTCCTGCTCGCTGTCCGGTGCGGGCGGGTCGTCGTCCCAGCGATCCTCGTCCTCGAGCCAGTGCTCGATGACCGTTTCGGCGGGTCGGCCCTCGCGCTGCAGCTCGGCCTGCACGACGGCGAGCGCTTGCTCGGCCTCGCCGAGCGCTGCTGCGTAGACGAACACGGTGTCATCCGCGCGCGAGACGGCGAGCCGGCGGCCCGAGAGGGCCTTCGCGAGCTCGCGCGCCTCATGGCTCAGGTCGAGGCCGAGCCGTTCCCAGAGCGTCTCGACATGCTGCTCGGGCAGGGTGATGCGGATGCGCCAATCATCGTGAGCCATACCCCCACTATGCCCGACGGCCGGGGGCACGGGTGAGATACTCGACGTCATGAGCGGCTGGCACGAGCACCTCGAGCGCGAGACGGGTCGCTACCAGGATGGCGAGAGCCGGCTCGGCGACTCCGAGGACGATCCGCGCCAGCGCCGGCTCACGCGTCTCGGCAATGCCGCGTGGGGCGCCGGGCTGTCGGCGCTGATGCTCGGCCGGCGTGAGGATGCGGTCGCCTGGTTCGAACGGGCGGCAGCGCACTACCGCGAGAGCTGGGAGGAGGCGCCGCCCGCCTCCTGGGGCCGGCCGATCGCGGTGCTCAAGGCGCAGCTGCTGGCCGGCGACGCCGCCGGAATCCCGACCCGCGCCGAGGAGGCAGCCCGCTGGGCTTTGACCACCGGCTGCGTCGAGGCCGAGTCGGCGATCGGGCGCTACGCCGGCGCGCTGGCTCTGCTCGTGCTCGGCCGCGACGGCGACGCGCTGCCCGTCGCCCGCTCGCTGCAGGGAGCCGACGGCTTCCCGCCTGCGGTTGCTGCGGCGCTCGTCGGCCTCGCCGCGGGCGACCGGGAAGGGGTCGCCGCCGCGATCGAGGCCGTACTCGCCTCCTTCGAGACGCGGGACAGCTTTCTGGAGGACGTGTCGGTGGCGGACACCGTGCTGTGCCTGCACGCGCTCGCCTCCGCCCGCTGGCCGACGGCACCGCTGCGCGAGTCGGCGCTGCTGCCGCGGACGCTCTCCTGACGCGGGTGTGCCGGGCCCGCTTGCTCCGGGCCGCTGCGGGCGGTGCGCTGACCGCCCTCGGCGCGCACGGCCGGACCGTCGCGAGGGTGGCCACCGGCAATGCGCGACTCCGGCGCGATCGACGTCTTCGTCGACGGCTGAGCCGCTCCGCGTGTCACTCGCTGTCGGCTATGCCGGCGCCCTGCGGGGGCGGGTGGGTAAAGACGGTGATGAGCAGCTCGTCGAGCTGCTCGCCGGCCGCGAGCGCCTGCTCCTCGGACTCGTGGACGCGCTCGAAGAAGTCGCGGAGGAGCTGCTGGAGCGTCTCCGGCGTCACGTGCGCGGTCGCCTTGACGCTGCGGAAGCGGCCCTGCACGCCGAAGGTCGCCCAGCCGCGCGAGACGGTCTCGATCATCGCGCCCTGCGCTCCGCCGAGCAGGCCGGCGGTCCGCAGCTCCGGCGAGATACGGAGGCGTTGTGCGATCGCGCGGTACGGCTTCTGCCGGCCGCGGCCGCCCTCGGCGAGCTCGATCAGGCCCGCGCGCAGCAGCATCCGGACGTGGAAGTGCAGGCGCCCTGGATCGATGCCGAGCGCGCCGGCGAGCTCGTGGTTCGTCAGCGGCCTGGAGTCGGCGAGCAGCTCGAGGACGCGTAGCCGGAGCGGGTGACCGAGCGCTTTGAGCTGGTCGGGGCGCTCGATCGTGACCGAGGACTGCTGCATGTAGAGCCTATGTATACGAACTCGACTAGTAACGCAAGAGTCGGGCCGCAGCGTCGTCGAGGATCGCCAGGGTGATGCCTGTGCGCGAGCGCACGAGGCTCGCGGGCGTCGCCGGGTCGGGCGGCCCGCCGAAGGCGCGTAGCGCAGCCTCGGCCTTGGCGGCGCCGAGGGTCAGGAACACGACCCGTCGCGCGGCGCAGTGCGCCGGCACCGTCAGCGTCACTCGCTCCACCCAGGGCTCGAGCCCTGGCTCCGCGGCGATGGCCAGCCGCTCGCGCTCGACGACGCTCGCCTTGCCGGGAAACAGCGATGCAGTGTGCCCGTCGCCGCCGAGACCGAGCAGCACGAGGCCGAGCTCGACACCCTGCAGAGCGGCATCCAGCTCGGCGGCGGCGGCCGCGGCGCCCAGCTCGCCGCGGATTCGATGCACTGCCGCCGGCGGCCGGCAGAGTCGCGAGAGCAGTGCCTCCTCGGCGAGCAGGTAGTTCGAGCGGCGGTCGTCCGGCGGAACAGCCCGCTCGTCGCTCCACCAGACGGTGGCGTGGCTCCAGTCGGGCTCGGCGGCGGCCGCGAGCTCGTAGGCGCGGCGCGGTGTCGAGCCGCCCGAGAGCGCGATGTGCAGGCCGGCGCGCGCGGCGCGCACGAGCTCGGCGGCCGCGAGGGCGGCGGCCGCCTCGGCGTCGTGGACGACGGCGAGCTCGACCGCGCGATCCACCGCGCTACTTCCCCTCGGCCAGCTCGCGCGAGCGATCCATCGCAGCCTGGATGGCGTTGAAGAAAGCGGCGCGCACCCCGGCAATCTCGAGCTCACGGATCGCCGCGATCGTCGTGCCGCCCGGCGAGGTGACCATCTCGCGCAGCTCGACAGGGTGCATCTTCTCGTCGCGCAGCAGCGTCGCCGTCCCCAGCATGGTCTGCACGACGAGCTCGCTCGAGACCTCGCGCGAGAGGCCGAGCAGCAGTCCCGCCTCGATCATCGACTCGGCGAGCAGCGCGAAGTAGGCGGGCCCGGAGCCCGAGATGGCGGTCACGGCGTCCATGTGCTTCTCGGGCACGCGGACGACCGAGCCGACGCTCCTGAGGATCGCCTCGGCGAGGGCCAGGTGCGCCTCCGTCGCGTGGGCGCCGGCGCAGATGCCGGCCATCCCCTCGTGGACGGTCGCCGGCAGGTTGGGCATGGCGCGTACGACGGGGACGCGCGCCGCGATGCCCGCCTCGATGCCCCCGGTTGTCATGCCCGCTGCCACCGAGACGACGGTCTGGTCGGCTCCCAGTAGCTTCCCGATGTCGCCGAGCAGCTCGCCGAAGTCCTGCGGCTTGACGGCGATCACGACGACGCCGGCGGTGGCAATGGCATCCGCGTTCGTGAGCGACGTCTGGACGCCGTAGCGGCCGGCCAGCTCGGCGAGCCGTGACTCGCGCACGTCGGTGACAACAATCTCGCCGGCATCGCGGAAGCCCGAAGAGACAAGGCCGGAGACCAGGGCCTCGCCGAGCTTGCCTCCACCGAGGATCGCGATACGGCGGTCGTCACGCATGACCGCAGTCTACGCCGCGGCGGGGAGGCCCGTCCCGGTCGGCACGAGGCCGCGACGCGCGCCGGCCAGGAGATACACGCTCGCGAGGCCGGCCCACTCGCCGAAGCGGTCGAGCAGGAGCGCCGTCTCGTGACCCTCGACCCGGCGGCCGAGCAGCTGGCCGAGCAGCACGACGAGGCCGAGGTCGCCGACGAGGCCACGCTCGCTGCGGCCGAGCCCTTCCAGGCAGACGACGCCGACCGACCACGGGCCGAGCCCGCGTTCGCGCTCGAGGCGTGCGGCGACCGTTGCTGTGTCGAAGCCGTGCAGCCGCTCGAGCTCGAGGGAGGCGCACACGCGCACGAGCGTCGCTCCGCGGCGGGCGTGCAGGCCGAGCGCGCGCAGGCGGGCGGGCGCCAGGGCCGCGAGCTGCGCTGAGGTGGGCGGGGCGCAGAGGTCGCCGAGCCGGGGAGCCACCGCGCGCACCACGGCGCGCTCGATCGCACGGGCCTGGCTCGCCAGGATGAGCTGACCGCAGAGCGCCCGCAGCAGCGACTGGGCCACGGAGCCGACTCGCAGCTGGCGCAGGCCGCGCAGCTCCCGTAACGTCGGCCCCAGTAGCGGGTCGCCCACAAACCGCTCCAGGAACGGCGTGTGGTCGGCGTCGAGCGCCAGCTGGAAGCGCAGGGCCGCCAGGCCAGCCTCCGTCTCGGCGCGCAGGACGACTGCGCCGTCGGGGCGCTGCCAGGCGGTGGCGCGCTCGGGGGCGGCTTCGGGCGGCCGGGAACCACCGGGCCCGCCCTCGCCACGGGCCAGCACCACCGCGTCCAGCCGCCCCTCGTGGAAGCGGCGCGTCGCATCGCCCGCCGTGCGCGCCGAGAGGGCGAGCGAGTACGGCCCGGTGGGCATCACAGCGAGCTCCAGCATCGTCGTATCGTCGCCGAGCGGAAGGACGGCGTCCAGCCGCCGCGGCGGAGGCGTGCGGCAGCGCCGGGTACCCTCCCGTCACCGTGCTGCACCGCCTCGCCTCGCAGGTCTCCGCGCGCAGCCGCGCGCAGAAGTTCGAGCTCTTCCTGGAGACGATGCAGCCGACCGCCGGGACGGCGGTGCTCGACCTTGGCGTCACGGATGCCGGCGCCGGCGCGGGCGAGTACGCGAGCGACAACTTCTTCGAGTCGCTGTACCCGTGGCCCGAGCGGGTCACCGCTGTCGGCATCACCTCGCTCGATCACTTCAGCGCTGCGTTCCCGCGTGTCACCGCCGTCACCGCCGACGGCCGTGACCTGCCCTTCCCCGACGGCCACTTCGGGATCGGCTTCTCCAACGCCGTCGTCGAGCACGTCGGCCGCCGCGCCGACCAGGAGCGGTTCATCGCCGAGCTCTGCCGGGTCTCGCAGCGTGTCTACGTGACGACGCCGAACCGCTGGTTCCCGGTCGAGGTACACACGCTGCTGCCCGTGGTGCACTGGCTGCCGCGCGGCCCGCGCGACGCGGTGTTCTCGGCGCTCGGCAGGCCCGAGGCACACGAGCTCGAGCTGCTCGGCCCGCGCACGTTCCGCTCGCTCTTCCCGGCCGCGGTGCCGGTGCAGCTCGTGCGCCGCGGCATGACGCTGGTGGCCGTGGGCGGTCGCCCGTGAACGGCGGGTCGGCTGCGGCGCTCGTCGTCGCGCTGGTGCTGCTCGCGGGGCTCTCGGCCACTGTCTGGCGACGACCGGCCGTCGCGCTCGTCGCGTTCGTCGTCGGGCTCGCGCTGCACAACCTCGTCATGGCGCTGCTTTACGGCGCGGGCGTGCGCGGTGGCGCTCTCGAGACGATCCAGGCGTGGAAGGAGATCCTGCTCGCGGTGGCGCTGGCCCGGGTCGCGTGGGGCGCGCTGCGCGCACGGCGGCTGCCGTTCCGGCCCGGCCTCGTGGATGCGCTCGCGCTCGGCTTCGCTGCGATCGTCGTGCTCTATGCGGTCATCCCGCAGTCGGCGCTCGGTGGCGGCGCGGGCGCGAAGGCGACGCTGTACGGCCTCCGTCATGACCTTCTGCCGGTGGCGGCGTACCTGCTCGGCCGCTCGCTCCCGTTCGGCAGGCGCGCGCTCGAGCGGCTGCCATGGCTGCTCGTCGGAGCGGCGGCGCTCGTCGCCGCCGGCGGGCTGATCGACCAGTACGCGGTGCCCATCGAGTGGTGGCGCGACTCGGGCGCGGTGGGCTGGTTCCGCGACCAGCTCGGCTTTGTCTACCACGGCCCCGGCGAGCTCCCCGAGAACTTCGCCTTCAACACCGACACGGGCCTCTACCGGCGACTCGTCTCGTCGTTCCTCTCGCCGCTCGCGACCGCGTACATGCTTGCCGTGGCGCTGCTCGTGGCCGCGACGCCCGGCCCGGCGTGGCGGCGGCCGCGCGTGCTCGTGCCGCTCGCAGTGGTCGCCGCGGCCGGGCTCCTGTTCACGCTGTCGCGCTCGACGATGCTCGGTGTCGCGGTCGGTCTCGTCGTGCTCGCGCTGGCCTGGCGGCGGCCGTGGCCCGCGCTCGGCGCGGTCGCCGTCGTCGCCGTGGCCTATATCTTCGTCGGGCAGTTCCACCAGATCGGGCCGCGCACCCACTTCTTCCCCGCCGACCTCGCCTGGCAGGAGCAGAACGCGAAGGTCAAGGGCGCCCTCCCCGAGGGCACCGCCACCAGCCTCTCGGAGCCCTCGCTGCAGAGCCACTGGCAGGCCTTGCGCGACGGGCTCGAGGCCGTCGCGCGTCACCCTCAGGGCTACGGCCTGGGTAACGCAGGCTCGAACGCCGTTCGCTTCGACGTGCCCGTGCAGGCGGGCGAGTCGACCTACACCGAGATCGGCGTCGAGACCGGCCTTGTCGGCATGCTCGCCTTCATCGCCTGGAGCCTCGCCCTGCTCGGGGCGCTGGTGGCTGCCGCCCGGCGCGCGACGGAGGCGGGAGGTCGCTGGCTCACGGCTGCCGCTGCCGCAGCCTTCGCCGCCGTCCTCGCGATCGCCATCCAGACCGACGCGATCGGCGTGCCGTGGCTCGCGGTGGTGCTGTGGTGGCTCGCCGGCTCGGCGCTCGCGAGCCGGACGGCCCGCCTCTCTGTGCCGACTTCGTAACACCTGCCGCCGGCGTCGTGCGGCGAGCTGCACGGGCCGCTATCGTTGCCTCCATGGACAACAGACGTCGAAGCAGGACGCCCGCCACGCTCGCCGTCCTAGCCCTTGTGGCGGTGGGTGCCGTGCTGCTGCTCCAGCGGGGCGGAGGTGGCCGGGCGGGCAAGAGCTGGCTGCGCGCGAGCGTGACGCTGACGCCCGGTGTGACGAACCCGGACGTCACGCAGAGCACCATCCACTCCACCATTTGCATCACCGGCTGGACGAAGACGATCCGGCCGCCGGTCGACTACACCAGCCGGCTCAAGCAGGAGCAGATGGCCGCCTGGCAGCTTCCCGGCACGGCGGCCGACTACCAGGAGGACCATCTCATCAGCCTCGGGATCGGCGGCCATCCCACCGACCCGCTCAACCTCTGGCCGGAGCCACGGCCGCACGCGGAGGACATCGACACGCTCGAGCGTGACCTGCGCCTCCAGGTATGCGCCGGCAAGCTCACGCTCGCAGCCGCCCAGCGGCAGGAGGTGGAGCTGAAGCACGAGAGCGGCTGACGCCGCGGCTGCCTACCGGTAGCGGTACACGATGCGACCACGCGTCAGGTCGTACGGCGACAGCTCGACCTTGATGCGATCGCCCGGCAGGATCCTGATGCGGAAGCGCCGCATCTTGCCCGCGGTGTACCCGATGGTCTCATGGCCGTTGTCGAGCGCGATCCGGAACTTCCCGTTTCCGAGAGCCTCCGCGACTTCACCCTCGAACTCGACTTTCTCTTCTTTCTCGGCCACAGGCCCCTCCCACGTCATGAACGGGCGGAATCGCGCAGATGCGCCGACCGCGACACGTTCTCGTCTCTCAGGAGAGCAGGGTAGCAGGGCTGTCCCGGCCGCTCTGCTACTGTTTCTGCTACGGACGGCACTGGGCCGCCCCGTGAGATTGAGCTTCTCGGTTCTCCTTCGGGTTTTCTGAGTCGGCAATCTCGACACCCGAAGTTGAAGAGTTGAGAGGAACTATGTCCGATTTGACATTCGCCGCGCTCGGCGTGAGCGATCCGGTCGTCCAGGCGCTGGCGGCGCGCGACATCCACGGCCCCTTCCAGATCCAGGAGCTCGTGCTGCCGGAGGCGCTCCAGGGCGCCGACGTGCTCGCGAAGTCGCCGACCGGATCGGGCAAGACGCTCGCGTTCGGCATCCCGCTCGTCGAGCGCACCGATCGCAACGGCGGCGCGCCCGCAGCGCTGGTGCTCGTGCCCACCCGCGAGCTCGCCCAGCAGGTCAGCGAGGAGATCGACTCGATCGCCCGCGCCAAAGGCCTGCACATCGCAGCCGTCTACGGTGGCGGCCCCGTCGTGCCGCAGGCGAAGAAGGTCAAGGGCTGCCAGATCCTGATCGCCACCCCCGGCCGGTTGCAGGACCTGTGCGACCGCCGGCTCGTCTCGCTCGATCACGTCAAGGTGCTCGTCCTCGATGAGGCCGACCGCATGCTCGACATGGGCTTCAAGCCGCAGGTCGAGAAGATCATGCGGCTGATCCCGCGGGATCGCCAGACGATGCTGTTCTCGGCGACGCTCGACGGCGAGGTCGGCGAGCTCGCCCGCGCCTACACCGAGCACCCCGCCTACGTCGAGGCCGAGCTGCCTCGCGATCTGGAGCAGGGCGAGGTCGGGCACAAGTTCGTCGCCGTCACCGCCGAGGACAAGATCGACCGCCTCGTCGAGGAGCTGGCCGCAGTCGGCGACACCGGGCTCGCGCTCGTCTTCGTGCGCACCAAGCGTGGCGCCGACCGCCTCGCGACGAAGCTCGCCCGCCAGGGCGTTGGCGCCGCGGCGCTGCACGGCGACATGTCGCAGAACGCCCGCGAGCGGGCGCTCGACCGCTTCCGCGACCGCACCGTGCGCATCCTCGTCGCCACCGATGTCGCCGCGCGCGGCCTCGACATCGCCGACGTCACCCACGTCATCAACTTCGATCCGCCGGAAGACGACAAGGGCTACGTCCATCGGATCGGCCGCACCGGCCGTGCCGGCAAGGACGGCAGCGGCATCACGCTCGTGCTGCCGGAGCAGCAGGCAGAGGTCAGCCGCGTCGCGGCGCGCCTCGGCCACCGCGAGTCGTTCGAGGGGGAGGGCGGGATGGTCGTCGCCAAGGCCAAGGTGCTCTACACCAGCCGCCGCGGGCGTCGCTCGCGCTGGTAGCAGGCGCCGGTAGCGCCGCCTCCACCGTGGATCCGCGCACGGACATCGGGCACGTCCACCTCAGGGTCGCCGACCTCGAGCGGGCGATCGCCTTCTACCGTGACGTGATCGGCTTCGACCTGCAGCAGCGCTTCGGCGCGCAGGCGGCTTTTCTCGGCGCGGGGGGCTATCACCATCACATCGGCCTCAACACGTGGGAGTCGGCCGGGGGGCCGCCTCCTGCGCGTGGGACGACCGGCCTCTACCACGTCGCCGTCCGCTTCCCCGACCGCCTCGAGCTGGGCCGCTGCCTGCAGCGGGTGCTCGCTGCGGGAGTGCCGCTGCAGGGCGCAGCCGACCACGGCGTGAGCGAGGCGATCTACTTCGCCGACCCCGACGGGAACGGCATCGAGATCTACCGCGACCGCCCGCCCGCCGAGTGGCCGCGGGACGCGCAGGGCGAGCTCGCCATGAGCAATGCGCCGTTCGACCTGGACGCGCTCCTGGCCGAGGTCGTCGCGGCCGCCGCCGCTCCTCTGGAGGACGCTCCAGCACCGGCGCCGCCGCCCCTCGGGGTCGCCCGACCGACCCGGGTATAGAATCCCACCAGCCATGACCAAGACCGTCGAACAACTCGATCGCGTCATCATCCGTTTCGCCGGCGACTCCGGTGACGGCATGCAGCTCACCGGCGACCGCTTCACCAGCGAGACCGCGGTGTTCGGCAACGACATCTCGACGCTGCCGGACTTCCCTGCCGAGATCCGCGCGCCCGCCGGCTCCCTGCCCGGCGTCTCCGGCTTCCAGGTGCACTTCGCCGACCACGACATCCTCACGCCGGGCGACTACCCCGATGTGCTCGTCGCGATGAACCCGGCGGCCCTCAAGACGAACATCAATGACCTGCCCAAGGGCCGCACGCTGATCGTCAACACCGACGCCTTCGTGCAGCGCAACCTCGACAAGGCCGGCTACGCCACGAACCCGCTCGAGGACGGCTCGCTCGCCGACTTCCAGGTGCATGCGGTACAGATCACGACGATGACGATCGAGTCGGTGAAGGGCATCGAGGGGATCACGCCGCGTGAGGCCGAGCGGGCGAAGAACATGTTCGCGCTGGGCCTGATGTGCTGGCTCTACGGACGCCCTGTCCAGGGCACCATCGACTTCATCAACGACAAGTTCTCGAAGCGTCCCGAGATCGCCGCCGGCAACATCGCGGCCTTCAAGGCCGGGTACGCCTTCGGCGAGACGAGCGAGTCCTTCTCGGTCAGCTACGAGATCAAGCCGGCGAAGCTCCGCCCCGGCAAGTACCGCCAGATCAACGGCAATTCGGCACTCGTCTACGGCCTCGTCGCCGCGAGCATCAAGAGCGGCCTCCCGCTCTTCCTCGGCGCGTACCCGATCACGCCGGCGTCGAGCATCCTCGAGGAGCTGGCGAACTTCAAGAACTTCGGCGTGCGCACCTTCCAGGCGGAGGACGAGATCGCAGCAGTCGGCTCCGCGCTCGGCGCGGCGTTTGGCGGGGCGCTCGGAGTCACCGTCTCGGCAGGCCCGGGCATCGTCCTCAAGCAGGAGATGATCGGCCTCGCGATCCAGCTCGAGCTGCCGCTCGTCATCCTCGACATCCAGCGCGCCGGCCCGTCCACGGGCATGCCGACAAAGCCGGAGCAGACCGACCTCTTCAACGTGATGTACGGCCGCAACGGCGAGTCGCCGATCCCCGTGATTGCGGCGTCGACGCCCGGCCAGTGCTTCTACGCCGCCATCGAGGCGGCCCGGATCGCGCTCACGTACCGCACGCCGGTCTTCCTGCTGTCGGACGCGTATCTCGCCAACGGCGCCGAGCCCTGGCTGATCCCGAGCATGGCCGACATCCCGGAGATCCCGGTCGAGTTCACCACGAAGCCGAACCGTGACGACGGCTCGTTCTGGCCATACCTCCGTGACGAGGTCACCCTCGCGCGGCCCTGGGCGATCCCCGGCACGCCCGGCCTCGAGCACCGCATCGGCGGCATCGAGAAGGCGAACGGCACCGGCAACATCTCGTACGACCCCGACAACCATGACCTGATGACGCGCTTGCGCGCGCAGAAAGTCGCGGGCATCGCGGGCGGCATCCCGGAGCTCGAGGTCGACAGCTGCGACGGCGCGCGCACCCTCGTGCTCGGCTGGGGCTCGACGTACGGGCCGATCGGCGCCGCGATCAAGCGGGTGCGTGCCGACGGGCTCGCCGTCGACCAGGCGCATCTCCACTATCTCAACCCGTTCCCGCGCAACCTCGGCGAGGTGCTCAGGCGCTACGACAAGGTGCTCGTGCCCGAGATGAACCTCGGCCAGCTCCTGCAGCTCGTGCGCTCGCAGTTCCTCGTCGACGCAGTCGGGTACAACCGCGTGCGCGGCGTGCCGTTCAAGGCATCCGAGCTCGCCGACGCCATTACGGCACTGGTGAACGCATGAGCGAGAACGGCAACGGCGGGGGCGGGCTCCTCCAGCTCACCGCCAAGGACTTCAAGTCCGACCAGGAAGTCCGCTGGTGCCCGGGCTGCGGCGACTACGCGATCCTCGCCTCGGTGCAGAGCTTCATGCCCGAGCTGGGCATCCCGCGCGAGAAGATCGTGTTCGTCTCCGGCATCGGCTGCTCGTCGCGCTTCCCGTACTACATGCAGACGTACGGCATGCACTCGATCCACGGACGCGCGCCCGCGATCGCGACCGGCCTCTCGACCTCCCGGCCCGACCTCTCGGTGTGGGTCGTCACGGGTGACGGCGATGCGATGTCGATCGGCGGCAACCACCTGATCCATGCGTTGCGCCGCAACGTCAACCTCAAGATCCTGCTGTTCAACAACGAGATCTACGGGCTCACCAAGGGCCAGTACTCACCGACGAGCCCGGTCGGCAAGGTTGGCAAGTCGACGCCGATGGGGTCGATCGACCGGCCGTTCCTGCCGCTGTCGCTCGCGCTCGGCGCCGAGGCGACATTCGTCGCGCGCTCGATCGACACCGATCGCAAGCACCTCACCGAGGTGCTGCGCACGGCGGCCCAGCATCGTGGCACCGCCCTCGTCGAGATCTACCAGAACTGCAACATCTACAACGACAACGCGTTCGACTTCGTCCGCGACGACAAGGCCAACCGGATCTACCTGGAGCACGGCAAGCCGGTGCGCTTCGGCGCCGACGGCGAGAAGGGTGTCGTCATCGCCGAGGACGGCGCTGCGCATGTCGTCGACGTCGCCACGGTGGGCGAGGCCGCTCTCCACGTGCACGACGCGCATGCCGACGAGCCGAACCATGCGTTCGCCCTCAGCCGGCTCAGCTACGGCGCGCACGGCGGGACACCGATCGGAGTCTTCCGTGACATCGACCGTCCCTCGTACGACGAGCTGCTCACCGAGCAGCTGGCCACCGCCGTCGCGCGCAAGGGCGCGGGCGACCTCGACGCACTGCTCGGCAGCGTCGACACCTGGGACGTCTAGCCGGAGTCAGGCAGCGACGCTGCGGGTGTCAGGCCTGTCGAGCCGGGCGAGATAGACCGGTTCGTCGGCCCTGAGGCAGTCGACGACCGCGCGCTCGTCCTTCGCGCACGGCAGCACCGTCTTCCAGCCCCAGAAGTGCTCGGGGCGATGGAAGTCCCCCGAGGCGACCACGCGGAGCCCCGCCTCGTCGACCCAGTCGAAGCGGTCGGTGCGGTTGTAGAGCTCCCAGCGGTCGATCAGGGGGTTGAGCTGGCACCAGTTGGCGGCGAGGTGCTGTGTTGTCCGTGGGTGGGCCGGGCCGGCACCCGGCGCGTACGGATGCGCAGCGAGGATCGCCGCGTGCGCCTCGCGCGCCGCACCCATCGCCGCTGCGATGCCGTGATCGACGGAGACGAACTCGCGCAGCCCCACTGCCACCGCATGCGCTGCGAGCAGCGGGTCGGCGTGGTTGTAGGACAGCTCCAGGCCTGCGAGCACGAGGAGGCCGTAGGGCTGTCGGGCCCGACGGGCCTCGGCGTCGATCTCGGCCAGGTACTCGGCATGCGTATCCTCGTGAATCCCCCACAGGCGGCGCTCGCGCGGCGTCAGCAGCGGAGCATCCGAGCGGTTGACGTGATCGGTGATGCAGATGACGTCGAAGCCGAAGCGGCCGTAGAGGTCGCATACCTCTCGGATCGAGAGCTTGCCGTCGCTCCATGTCGTGTGGGCGTGCAGCTCGCAGAGGAGCGGAGACGCAGGAGCGGGCGGGACGAGAGTCTCGGTCACACCAGCAGAGTGCCTGTCCGTGTCGTCACGTTGGGCAACGTGATGGGGTCCGCTGCGTGTCGGCCTGGTGATGTCAGTCGACGAGCGGCGCCACGGCCCTGGAGGGGACGACAGGTGTGCTGGAGGGCGGCGCGCCGCGCAGCGCGATCGCCGCCAGGCCGGCCGTCGTCAGCGCGCCGCCGCCCGCCACCCAGAAGGCGAGCCGCGTCCCGCCCGTCTCGGCCAGCCAGCCGACGAGCAGCCCGCCGAACGGCGTCGAGCCCGCAAACGCGTAGAGGTAGAGGCCGAGCACACGGCCGCGCAGATGGTCGGGAGCGGCGAGCTGCAGGGTCGATACCGTGTTCGACTGGCACACGGTGAACGCGATGCCCGAGACGAAGAGCAGCGCGCACACGCCCGCCACGTTCGTGAGCGATGCCAGCCCGAGCTGCGCCGCCCCGAACACGACGACGCCGCTGAGCAGTGCCCGCCAGCTCGCGCGCGCCACCGTCGCCGAGACGAGCGCGCCTACGAGCGCGCCTGCGCCGAAGAACGCCGTGATGACGCCGAACGTGCGCGGCCCTGCTGCCAGCGTGTCGGATGCGAGCACCGGCAGCAGTGTGTGGAAGTTGAAGCTGAGCACGCTCAGGGTGAGCACCATCAACAGCGCGAGCCGGACGCGCGGCTCGCGGCGCGCGTAGGTCAGCCCGGCGATCGAGCCGCGCAGCAGCGTCGGCCGCTCGCGGCCCTCCAGCGGAAACAGCTCGCTGCGGCGCATCGCCAGCAGCCCGGCGAGCACCGCCAGGAAGCTCACGGCGTTGAGCGCGAAGCAGATGCCGATTCCGGCCGCCGCGATCGTCGCGCCCGCCACCGCCGGCCCAACGATGCGGGCCGCGTTGAACACGCTCGCGTTGAGGGCCACCGCGTTTGGCAGCTCGTCGCGGCCGACCATCTGGAACGTGAGCGCCTGCCGGGCCGGCGCGTCGACGAGCAGGGCGAGCCCCATGAAGACCGCGATGACGTACACGTGCCACACCGTGGCGGAGCCCGACCACGCGAGCGCGGCCAGCGCGGCTGCGAGCGCCATCGACACGGTCTGCGTGGCGATCACAATGCGCCGCGGCTCCCAGCGGTCGGCGAGGACGCCGGCGAACAGCCCCAGCGCCGTGAACGGCGCGTACTGGCACACGACGAGGACGCCGACCGCGACCGGCGAGTGCGTGAGCCGCACGACGAGCCACGCCTGGGCGATGCGCTGCATCCAGGTGCCCGTGTTGGACACCACCTGCCCGGCGAAGAAGAGCCGGTAGTTACGGTACTTGCGGACGCTCGCGAAGGTGCGCCCGCCGGGGGCGGAGAGCCGGACGGCGGTCACCGGCCCACGATAGTGGATCGGGGCGGCGGGGCCGGCCGGGCGGTGGCGCCGGGCCTGCCGGCGGGGTGGGCCGGCTACGCCGCTTTGCGGGTGGCCATCACGCGGCTCATCGCG
>JANXXF010000099.1 GCA_025350775.1 Actinomycetes bacterium | reverse complement strand
GCCGCGGCCGGCGCGGCGCGGTGCGGGCGCCGCGGCCGGTGCGAGCGAGGAGTATCGTCCCCTGGCGATGGGCTCTCCGCGCGATCCCGACGGCCGTCGGCTCAGCCGCGCCCGCGGCAGCCTCGCCGCTGCCGCCGCTCTCGTGGCCGCCGTGGTCGCCCTGGCCGTGCTGCTCGCCCCGGGTGCGAGCTCGGCCCCGGGCGCGGGCTCGGCCCCGCCGCCGCCGCCGCTCACCTTCGTCGTCGCCGCCACGACCGGCGTCAGGCTGGTGGACATCGTCTGGACCGGGACGCGCTTCCTCTACGTCGAGAACACAACGAGCCGGGTGGTCGCCGCCGGGCCCGACGGGAAGGTCACGGGCCTGTTCGCGCAGCTGCCGAAGGTGGTCGAAGAGACCCGCTGCGTGCCCTCCCCCGGGCGGCACGGCTTCGCTGCGGGCGATGTGTTCTGCCACTCGCCCGACAACCGCATCTACCGGATCACCGCCGACGGCGGCACGTCCGTCTTCGCCACTCTCCCCGAGCAGCGCGTCTCCGACGGCGCGCTCACCGCCGATCTCGTGGGCGGGTTCGGGTACCGCCTTGTCGCGGCGACCGGCCGCTCGCACGCAAGCGGCGGCTCCGTGTTCACCATCGACCCCCGGGGCGCGGTGCAGAAGGTCGCCTCCTACCCGGGGCCTGGCGGCACCGAGAACGCCGTCATCGCGCCGGCCGGCTTTGGCTCCCAGGCGGGCAGCGTGCTGCTCGCGGTCGACGGCGACAAGACGAGCGGAAGGCTCGTCGCCGTCAGCCCGGCGGGGACGGTCACCACGATCGCGCGCTTCCCGGACGGCCTCAACCCGATCGCCGTCGTCCCGCCGCGCCTGCGGACGGCCGGCACGCCCGCGGCAGGCCTCTATCTCACCGACACGTTCCCAGGAACCGTGCTGCGGGCGGATGCGAGCCAGCTCGCAGGGCACGCCGGCGAGGTGATCGTGGGCAGCGAGGTGAAGGGCCTGATCTGGCTCGTCGCCCCGCGCGGGAAAGGCTTCCGGACAACGCTGCTACCGACGAACCTGACGGCAACGGCCTATAACCTCGAGGGCGCGACATTCGTTCCCTGACGGCTTCCGTGGCGCGCAGGGCGCGGTGGCGGCGGTGGGGCGTGCTGTCGGCTGCGGTTGCCGTGGCGTCGCTGGGTGCCGTGCTGCCCGTCGCGCTCGCCGACACCAGCCAGCCTGCTGCGGGCTTCGCCAACGCGGTGCTCGCCCGGGTAATCCTGCTGAGCGACTATCCGCTCCTCTCCCGGCCGCCTGGCAGCCTGTCATGGGCTGATCTGCAGAGCCGGGTCGCTGCGGTCGCGGCGCATACGGACGCGTCCATCCACTCGACGGTCGTCGACCCGCAGACCGCTGCGCCGTGGGAGCTGCCGAAGCTCCTGCAGCAGGCCTCAGGGCAGAGCACCTGGTTGGGCGCCTCCGCCTCGGCGGACAGGCTGAAGCTTCAGTTGACGCAGGTGCTCGGGCTGCTCGTCTGGCGACTGGCGGACAGGCCGCCGACGGACAGCTACGGCATCGACTTCCTGCCCGTCGGGCGAATTGTCGAGGCCACTACGTCGGCGAGTTGCGACCCGCCCGCAGCGGGCGCCGCCGGCCCCTGGCACGCCTCGCCCGAGCTGACGAAGCTCTGGCAGCAGCAGTTCGGCCAGGCGCTGACCGGCTCGGGCCGCGCTGGTGGGAACGTCACCGGCACCGAGGCCAGGTGGTACCGCAACGACAGTGGCACGATCTCGGTCGACGTCACAGTGAGCCGGGAAGTGTGGAGGGCAGATCTGCCGCAACCGCCTGACCTCAGCGCACCGTTCCCGGGCGTTCGAGTGGACGCGGCGCGCCTGTTCGTCGAGCTACTCACCCCGCTGGGCGAGACCCAGAAGCTGACGGTCCTCGCCGCCGCGGTCGCACGCGGCACGGCGATCACCCAGGCCGACTTTGCGGCCACCGGCACCGCCCTCGGGACGGTCGATCCCACGCTCGACACCAGGTTCCAGACCGGGCTGTACCGGGCCGCCTACGACGTCGACCCCGCACTGCTGCTGCGTGCGAGCAAAGACCCGACGAGCCCCCGGTTTGCGGACGCGCTGCGGCTGCGCCTGGCCGGCGAGGAGCCGCCGCCGGGATTCCCGCCGTCGGTCGTGGGCGGGTCGAGCGGGCAGGGCGGCTCACATTGCGGCTGGCAGCGGCAGTGGACAGAGCAAGACGTGGCCGTGCTGTTTCGCGAGGCGTTGCCGCCACTGGCGGCGACGGTGCGCATCGCGCACGCGACGCTCGCATTCGAGGCGCGGGCCAAACGGCGCGTCGCGAAGCTCAAGCAGCTCGTCGAGACACTCGCGCCGCGCAAGGAGGCGCTCGAGCGGGAGATCGTCAAGGAGGTCGCACGGGCGCAGGCGGCAGTCGCCGGGGTCGTCGCGCTGGAGCGCGAGATCAAGCGGGTCGACGACCAGCTCGGCACGACCCGCAACGCGCTCGACCGGCTGAAGCGGGAAGAGGACGCGTCGCCGGCCGAGCTCAGGAGCTTGCTCGAGCACGAGGATCGCTTCGCGGGCGAGGTCGCAGCGCTCGAGCAGCAGGTCATGGCTGCCGAGCAGCAGGGGGCCGCTACCGGGGCCCTGCGCGGGCCGCTGGCGCTCGCTCGCAAACAGCTTGCCGCGGTCGACGCCGTGCTCAAGGACCGCTTCCAGGGCACGCCGCTGGGAGACACGCGCACCGAGTGGCTCAGCGCGTTGCGCACGCTGCAAAGCCGGGCATTCGCGCTGCGTGACGCCGAGGTCAAGCTGCTGGGCGAGCAGGGGGCGGCCGAGGGCAAGCTGACGCTGCTGACGGACGAGCTGCGCGGCGTGGACATCGAGCTGATGGGGGTGGCCGAGCGGCTCGCCGGCTTCGACCCGGAGGTGAGCGAGGTCAGCGCGAGCGCGGGCGGGCAGCCCGTGTTCCACGCGGTTGCCGGCCCTGCGTACGCCAGGGTGCTGGCGATCAACGAGCAGATCGCCGACCAGGCCGCCTGGATCAAGCTGATCGAGGCCGACAAGAAGCCAGCGTTCGACGACTTCGTGAGCGCCCAGAAAGATGCCATCGCCTCGGGCAACCGCCTCGCCGAGCTGCTCAACCACCTTGCGTATGCGCGCTTCGTGACCGATCTGGCCTTCGACAGCTACGACATCGTGAGGGCAACCGCCAAGGGCGGCGCCGTGGGCGCGGTCGCCGAGCTCGGCAAGAAGCTGATCGAGAAGGGGCTCTCCAAGCTGGCGGGCGAGCCTGCGAGCGGCATCGACGAGCGCTCGATCGAGGCCGAGATCAACAAGGAGTTCAACGCCGACCTCAAGGACGCGTTCTCGGCACCCCGGATCACGCGCGTGGTGGCCGAGCGGGTCATCAAGGACACCGCCGGCAAGGCGCTCAAGGACTCGGCCAACAAGTACATCGGCGCGCTCGTGTTCAAGAAGGTCGAGCTGCCGTTCCGGCGCGTGCTGGGCGATGGGCCGATCACGCCGGGCGCGCTACGCTCCCAGCTCGAAAAGGGGACCCTCGAGCTGAAGAGCTTGAAGCGCCTGCGCAGCCAGCTCAAGGACCTGCGCAAGGGCTACTTCAAGAAGCTCTCGTTCAAGGGCGAGGCCGAGAACATCGCCAAGGACGCGCTCAAGACGGTGATCAAGGGCGCCCTGGACAGCAAGGAGCGCGACGCCTGGGTGGACTACTTCCAGCAGGACGCCGTCGCGCATGCCCTGTACGGCCCCTATTACGAGCTGGCCGACCGCTGGCAAAAGGCGCTCGAGCGCCAGGACGCGCTGCTGGCCGAGAAGGCGAAGCTGCTAGCCGGCGCCGACCCCAACGGCGGGCTGCTGCCGGGCGCGAGCAGCCCGTTCGACCCGAGCAAGCAGGTGACAGTCACGCTGAAGATCCCGGGCTTCGCCGACCCGGCCGACCCGGTCGAGGTGTTCGTCGGCGGCGTCCAGGCGACACGCGTCGCCCACACGGACACCTACACCGTCGACGCGACCAACGCGAAGCCCGACAGCGACGGGGCGCTGACGGTCGAGCTACGGTAGCCCTCGCACCGACGACCGTCCCGACCCCGACCAAGGAAGCCGCAATCCTCGTCACCGCCTGACCATCACACCGGGACAGCCGTCACGAAGTTCCACGCCGAACGGGACATCCCCACCTTCGTTCCCTGACCGGCAGAAGGTGCGTCAGTGCGGCTGCGCCGAGTCCTTCAGCTGGCCGAAGTCGACGAACACGCACGGCTCGTCGCCGACCACCCAGGCGTCGTGGCCGGGCGGGATGTGGATGGCGTCGCCGGGCCCGCACTCGCCCTCGCTGCCGTCGTCCATGACGACGTGCATGCGGCCCGAGATGACGTAGCCGAGATGCCTCGTCTGGCAGAAGTCGGTGCCGGCGATCGGCTTGACGTGCTCCGACCAGCGCCAGCCCGGCTCGGCCGTGTGGCGCCCCACG
>JANXXF010000097.1 GCA_025350775.1 Actinomycetes bacterium | reverse complement strand
GCTCCCCGTGCTCGAGCACCGCTTCGTGCTCGAACGCGGCGGCAAGATCCAGGACTTCCGCGCGTACACGGAAGCCACTGCAGCCGCCGGCATCGTCGCTACGACGGCCTGACGCTGACCTTCTTCGCCTTCGACCTCGAGACGACCGAGCTCGCCGCTGACCGGGCGACCGGCGTCCAGCCGCCGATCTCCTGCGCGGCGCTTGCACTGGCCGACGGCCGCGCGGAAGGGCTGTTCCTGCCGTCCGCCGAGCCGGCCTGTTACGACGCTGCCGGCGTGATGACCGCGGCCGGCGCGGCCCGGGTCGTGCGGCGGCTCGAGGAGCTCGTCGCTGCCGGCGGGACGCTCGTCTCCTGGAATGGCGCCGGCTTCGACCTGCCGGTGCTGGCCCAGGCCAGCGGCCTGCGCGCCGAGTGCGCCCGGCTCGCGCTCGCCGGCATCGACATGATGTTCCAGGTGCTGGCCACCAAAGGCTGGCCGATCAAGCTGGCGGTCGCCCTGAACGGCATGGGCTTGCCAGGCAAGACCGGCGACGGCCGCGAGGCGGTGACGCTGTGGCGCGAAGGGCACCATCAGCAGGTGCTCGACTACTGCGCCGCTGATGCCGTGCGAACCCTGCAGCTGGCGGTAGCCGCCCAGGGCGAGCGGCTGCGCTGGACGAGCGGCAAGGGGACGCCGCAGAGCATGTCGCTGGCCGGCGGCTGGCTCACCGTCGAGCAATGCCTGCAGCTGCCTGTGCCCGACACGAGCTGGATGGACCAGCCGCTGCGCCGCGAGGACCTGCTCGCCTGGTGCAACGCCGGCTGACCGTATTTGCAACGCTCCACGCGACCCTTTCCAGGAGGAACCGATGACCGAGATCCCGAGCGAGTTCCGCGCCTACGTCGTCGAGCACGACGCCGGCGTGGCCCCGGGCGTACGCACTGTGGCGACCTCCGACCTGGGTGACGCGGGAGTGCTCGTCCGGGTCGAGTGGTCGAGCCTCAACTTCAAAGACGCCCTCGCCTCGAAGCCCGACGGCAAGGTCGCACGCAAGTCGCCGATGGCTCTCGGCATCGACCTTGCCGGCTCCGTCGTCGCGTCCGACGACGCTCGCTTCGCCGTCGGCGACGCAGTGCTGGCGCACGGCTACGACATCGGCGTCAACCACCACGGCGGCCTCGCCGGTCTCGCCCGCATCCCCGGAGACTGGATCGTGCCGCTGCCCGCCGGCCTCAGCGCCCGCCAGGCGATGACCCTCGGCACCGCCGGCCTGACCGCCGGCCTCTCGGTGCACGCGCTCGAGCGGCACGGCCTGCAGGCCGGCGACGGCCCGGTGCTCGTCACCGGTGCCACCGGCGGCGTCGGCTCGTCCGCGGTCGCGATCCTGGCCGCCCGCGGCTACGAGGTGCACGCCTCCACCGGCAAGGCCGACGCGGCCGACTGGCTGCGCTCGCTCGGCGCGGCCCAGGTCGTCGAGCGCGCCGAGGTCGAGGCGCAGGCCGAGAAGCCGCTCTCGAAGCAGGTCTGGGCGGCCGGGGTCGACTCGGTTGGCGGCACGACGCTGGCGGGTGCGCTCGCGGCGACCCGTTACCTTGGCGCCGTCGCGGCCTCCGGGCTCACCGGTGGCACCTCGCTCAAGACCACCGTCCTCCCGTTCATCCTGCGCGGCGTGTCGCTGCTCGGCATCGACTCGGTGCTGTGCCCGATGGAGACGCGCGCCGCCGTGTGGGCGAAGCTCGCCGACGAGTACCGGCCGCGCGACATCGAGGCGCTCGTCGGCGCCGAGCTCGATCTCGACGGCGTGCAGGGCGGGCTCGAGACGATCCTCGCCGGCGGCGCGCGCGGACGCTTCCTGGTCAAGACGGCCTGACCCGGCTGCCGGGCCGGGCCGCTCGCCGGGCGGGTGTTCCGGACGGTAGGGGCTGGAAACCGCCGGCCGCATCGTTGACAATCGCTCTACCAACCTAGGAGGCCGCGATGGGTGTACGGAGATTGCGCAGGGAGGAGCTCGCGTACTACGCGCAGCTCGCCAACTGGAACCTCGGCGAGGCCGAGACCGACGAGTACTTCGCGATGAGCGAGGCGATGTTCGACGGGATCGACGCGCTCGACGCGCAGGCGCCGGCGCCGCCCGCGCGTGTCGAGGCGAAGCGCGACCCGGGTCGCCGCCCCGCTCCCGGCGAGGACCCGTACAACGCGATCATCCGCTGGTGCAACGTCAAGTCCCGCTCTACCGGCAAGCTCGCCGGCAAGCGGATCGGCCTGAAGGACAACGTCAGCCTCGCCGACGTGCCGATGACTTTCGGCTCGAACGTCATCCAGCCGTACGTCTGTGAGGGCGACGCGGTCGTCACCGAGCGGCTGCTCAACGCGGGCGCCGAGGTCGTCGCCAAGCTCAACCTCGAAAGCTTCGCCTGGTCGGGTGGCGGCGAGACGAGCTGGTTCGGTGCGATTCTCAATCCGTTCGACACGACCCGCACCGCGGCCGGCTCCTCCGGTGGCTCCGGCGCCGCGCTCTTCTACGACGGGATCGACATCACGATCGGCACCGACCAGGGCGGCTCGATCCGCCTGCCCGCCGCGTGGTGCGGCGTGCTCGGCCTGAAGCCGACGCACAGCCTGGTGCCGTACGTCGGCATCGGCTCGATGGACGGCATGTACGACCACGTCGGCCCGATGACGCTCAACGTCGAGGACATGGCGCTGACGATGGATGTGATCGCCGGCAAGCATCCCGACGACTTCCGCCAGGACGTCGTGCCGAAGCTGAAGTTCGCCGAGGCCGTCGCCTCCGCGCCCGACCGGATGGACGGCATCACGATCGGCCTGCTCAAGGAGGGCTTCGTCTGGGCCGACCTGCCGGGCGCACCCGAGGGCACCCGGGAGACACAGGATGCGGTGCTGGCAGCGATCGAGCGGATGCGCGCGCTCGGGGCCACGGTCAAGGAGGTCTCGGTGCCGGGCCACCTGACCGGCACCGCGATGATGTTCTTCGCCCTGATGATGGGCCAGACCACGCTGCTGCGCGACAACGGCGTCTACTACCACGCCCGCGGCGCCCGCCAGTCGCCCGAGCTCGCCGTGGCGCTCGGCAAGGGCCTGCGTACGCACGGCGACCACCTGCCGCCGAC
>JANXXF010000072.1 GCA_025350775.1 Actinomycetes bacterium | reverse complement strand
TGCCGCAGCCGGACGGGCCGAGCAGCACGACGTACTCGCCGTGATCGACGTGGAGGTTGACGTCGTCGACCGCCAGCGTTCCGCCAGGGAACGCCTTGGTCAGGTTAATCAGGTCGAGACCCGACCCTGACTGAGGGGGAGGGGCGGCGACTGCCGCCCCTCCCGTGCTCGAACTGGAGATTCCCTCAGTCATGCAGCTACGCGCTGAGGAAGTCGTTCCAGCGGGTTGTCTGGAACTCGTTCTCGACCATGAAGGAGTTCCACGCCGTGTACTTGCAGGCACGCTTGACGAAGGAGCCGCCGTCGCGGACGGAGCCCTTCTTGATGTCGGTGGTCTGGCCCGTGATACCCGGGAGGTCGCGTGGCGCCGGCTTGCCCTCGTACCAGAAGGCGTACTCCTCGGGCGTGAAGCCCGCAGCCTTGCCGGCGTCCGAGGCGATCCAGCCCTTCAGCTTGGTGCCGTTGCCGATGTAGTAGCCCTGGCGCATGATCGAGGCGCCGAGGAAGCCGTCGTACATCCAGTTGAGGTACTTGTAACAGGCAGCGAGCGTGGCCGGATCGGTCACCTTGGAGGAGATGGCCTGGGCCGAGCACCAGCCGCGGAAGCCCTCCGGCGGCGTGGCGAACTTCACTGGGACACCCTGCGCGACGAGCAGCGCCACGGCCGGCGACCACATCGACTCGATCACGACCTCCTTGGAGGCCATCAGGTTGACCGACTCGTTGAAGGTCGACCAGAAGGCGCGGAACTGACCCTGCTTCTTGTACTTCTCCAGGATCTTGACGAGCGTGTCGATCTCGGGCTTCGTCATGTTGCCGAGGTGCTTGAACTTCATCAGCCCTAGGGCGGACGCGGCGTTGCCCGCGTCGATCATGCCGATGGTCGGGTCGTTCAGGATCGAGACGCGACCCTTCCACTTCGGGTTGAGCAGCTGTGCCCAGGAGACCTTGTCGGAGGCGAGCTGGATGACCTCGCTGTTGTAGCCCATCGAGTCCATGTTGAAGTGGGCAGGCGGGCCGACGGTGTACTTCGGCTCGGGCAGGCCACCGACGGGCTTGCCGGTGGTCTCGTCGATCCACTGGACGATCTTGTTCTTCGCCTTGGCGTTGGCGGCAGTGCTGATGCCCGGCACCTTGTACTTACCGGTGCTATCGGCGTACAGCAGGCGAAACGGCGCGCTGCCGTCGCCGTAGGTGCACGCCGTGCTGGCCGGATTGAGCTTGCCCCGGTTGAACAGCGGGTAAAGCTGGTTCCAATTCTTGATCTTGGCGGTGTCGATCGACTGGAGGTTGCCGGTCGGGAAGATCTGCAGAGTCTGCTGGTGGTAGCCACCGAAGATGTCGAACGACTCCGGGGCGGTGACGGCCTTCTGCGTCTGCTCGACCGAGCCGACGGCGGTAATCGCGAACTTGACGCCGAGATCCTTCTCGGCCTGCTTCTGGACACCCTGCGGCCACTCGACGCCAAGCGTCAGAACGCGAAGGGTGATGGCCTCCTGCTTGCCGCTACGACTGCCCGCTGCAAGCGCGGAGCCGCTCAAGCTGCCTGCACCCACGACGGCGGCGCCACCAACGGCGCCCCGCTTGAGGAGTTCACGACGGCTCAAGCCGCGGCGCTTCTCATGCTCGCTCATGTTCGAGGTTCTCCCTTCGTCTGACATGTGTGCCGGGGTTCCCTTTCGCCCACCCGCCGGACGACCGGGAAATCAAACGGGTGAAACGGCTACGACGATCTGCAAGCGAGCTGGCAGGCGGGTGGCTGCGCGCTCTGGTGGTCGAGCTTTCGGCTTCTCGAGGGACGGAGGCTCAGTGTGCCGCGAGCGTACACAACTCCGCACCGGAGCGGATCACTTGTGCCGACGCCACCACAAGAAGACCCCTTTATACGCACTCCCTGGCGATTCGTCAATGGGCCATCTGGCTCGATGTGAGGCTTCCGCGCCTCTGCCCTGTGGCCTGAGTGTAATCCCGGCGGCGGCGGTAGTTGCAAGCGTTACGTGCAGCCGCCGTTAACGGTGCGTTGCGCTCAGGCGCAGGCCTCGGCCGGCTCGACGGGGGTGTCCTCGTGCTCGCCACAGTCGGCGTTGGCGTAGCCCGAGCGGAACGCCTTGATCCTCTTTGTCGTGAGGTCCCAGGTGTGGCGGACGACGCAGCCGGTGTCGTTGGTGAGCAGGTGGATGGAAATCGACGACTCCGCCGAGACGGTGCGCACCCGATGCACGTCGTCGCGCGGCGGAAACAGCGAATAGAGGCCGCCGGGCAGCACCCGCTGGGTGCGGTCGAGCTCGATACCGTGCTCGTCGGCGTCGAAGACGTCCTCCTCTTGCTCACCGCGGTAGAGGCCGATCAGGCCCCACGCCAAGTGGTCGTGTACCGGCGTCTGCTCGCCCGGCGGGACGACCAGCGAGAAGAGCGAGAGCGAGCCGTCACCCGCGCGGAACAGGAGCCACTGGCCGATGCCGCCACCCATGCCGCTGTGCGGATTGGCGACCGCGAACTCGTCGGGGAGCCAGCCCTCGGTGGCGAGGAGCCTGGCGAAGTGCGGCTCGATCGCCGCGCAGGCCTCGCGGGGCGTCGCGCCGGCCGCAATGCACTCGCGCACGCGGGCGATGAAGCCGCGGCTCTCCGGGGTGTCGAGCAGGAACTCGTCCTCGCCGGTGGGCGTGCGCCGGCCGTGGTCGTGCTGATCGCACATCGCTAGCTCGCCCCCGCGAGAGTCCGGCAGGTCAGGGCGGTGATCGGAGTGAGGTCGACGTGGCGTGGCATGGCGACAGTGTCGCTGGCGCACGCGGCGCTTACAACCTGAATCCGTTGTTCGGCGCAATCGCGGGGCGCCCTTCCGGGCCGTCAGGACGCGCCCTGGCGAGTCCGGGCGGGATGCACCGCCCGCGCCGAACAACGGATTCAGCTTCAAGACTGGTGCGCGCGCGCTAGTGTCCGGGGCCTCAGCTGACCCCCGGAGGAGCCCTGTGACGCACCCCAGATATCCGAACCTCTTCAGCCCGATCAAGCTCGGGCCGGTGACCGCACGCAACCGTGTGCTGCAGACAGCCCACGTAAAGCTGTTCACGCGCGACGGCCACGACTCGCTGCGCAACGTCGCCTACCAGGTCGAGCGCGCGCGCGGCGGCGCCGGCCTGTTGATTACCGGCAACCGCCTCGTGCACCCCACATCGACGACCGGCATGCCGCGCTTCGCCTACCAGATGCTCAAGGGCGCGCTGGAGATCGACAAGAAGATGACGAACGGCGTGCACGAGCACGGCGGCCTCATCTTCACGCAGCTCAACCACTTCGGCATCCAGGCGACCAGCGACTCCGCCGACGACATCCGCGTCCTGTGGGGCCCGTCCGCCGTGAAGTCGCCCGCGTACAACGAGACGCCGAAGGCGATGGAGAAGGAGGATCTCGAGGAGCTCGTCGACTGGTGGGCGCGCGCCGCCGAGCACTCGCGCGAGGGCGGCTTCGACGGCACCGAGGTGCACATCGGTCACAGCTACCTGCTGCAGCAGTTCGCCTCGCCGATCTACAACAAACGCACCGACGAGTACGGCGGCTCGCTCGAGAACCGCCTGCGCCTGACGCGCGAGGTGATCGACGAGATCCGCAGGCGCACCGGCAAGGACTGGGCCGTCGGCATCCGCCTCACGCTCGACGAGTTCATCCCCGGCGGGCTCACGAACGACGACGCGATCGAGACGGTGCGGATCATCTCGGCGCAGTGCGACATCGACTTCGTCAACGTGACGGCGGCCGGCTACCACAACGTCTTCAAGGCGATCGAGCCGTCGGACGCGCCGGACGGCTACCTCGTCGACCTCTCGGCACGGGTCAAGGCCACGACCGACCTGCCGGTGTTCACGATCGGCGGCATCAAGGACGCCGCGCTCGCCGAGCAGATCCTCGCCGACGGCCGCGCCGACATGATCGCGATGACCCGCGCCCAGATCGCCGACGCCGAGTTCGTGAAGAAGGCGTTCGAGGGCCGCGAGGACGAGATCACGCACTGCATCCGTGGCAACCAGGGCTGCATCGGCCGGGTGTTCAAGGGCCTTGCGATCAACTGCACGGTCAACCCCGAGGCGGGCCGCGAGGCGCGCTTCGGGCACGGCACGCTGCGGCCGGCAGTCGAGGAGCGGAACTTCCTCGTCGTCGGTGGCGGGCCGGCCGGCATGAAGGCCGCCGAGGTGCTGGCCAAGCGCGGCCACACCGTCACGCTCTGGGAGCAGGCGGAGGAGCTGGGCGGCCAGGTCAACCTGATCCTGAAGACGCCGGGCCGCGAGACGTTCGCCTGGGTGCGCAAGGACCTGGAGCTGCGCCTCGGCAAGCTGGGCGTGACGGTTGAGCGCGGCAAGGCCGCGACTGCCGCCGACGTGCTCGGCTTCGGCGCGGACGCGGTGATCGTCGCGACCGGCGCGGTGGCGTCGACCAGCGGCTTCTCGATCGCCAACCCGCTCGTCAACGAGCTCCCGGGCGTGCGCCAGGACAACGTCGTCACCGGCTGGGACGTGCTCACCGGCGCCCGGCCGATCGGCAAGCGAGTGGTCGTGCTCGACGACGACGGCTCGCGGCAGGCGTCCGGCATCGTCGAGGTGCTGCTCGACGGCGGCCACGACGTCGAGCTGGTGACGCGCTTCAACTCCCTGTTCCCGATGACGTTCTACAACCTCGACCAGGCGTACATCTACGGGCGCGTCTTCAACAAGGGGCTGCGGTACCAGATCAACACCTGGACGAGCGGCATCGACGGCTCGACCGTGAAGACGTTCAACCTCTACTCCGGCCAGACCGGCACGATCGAAGGCGTCGACACCGTCGTGCTGGCCTACGGGCCGAAGGCAAACGAGTCGCTCTACTTCGACCTCAAGGGCAAGGTCGCCGAGCTGCACCGCATCGGCGACTGCGTCGCCCCGCGCAAGATCGACCACGCCATCTACGAGGGCTACCTCGCCGGCCGCGAGCTGTGGGACGTCGAGGAGCGGTACAT
>JANXXF010000050.1 GCA_025350775.1 Actinomycetes bacterium | reverse complement strand
CTAAGGCCACGCCGATCGCGTCGGTGACAGCATGACCGAGCGCCACAGGGCGGCGTCAGCTATGTGTACCGCACGACGGCCGTGTCGAGCCTGACACTCGACCCGGTGCTGGCGAACCAGGCCCGCTTCGTCGGCACGGGCCAGCTCGCCACGATCGTCGGCGGCGTCGAGCAGCCGCCGCTGCCGGGGACGTGCGGCGTCACGGTCGACGTCGCGGACTACGCCAACCCGAACGGCGCCGGCGCGGACACGCTCGGGGTGACGATCCGCACGCCGAGCGGCGCGCCCCTCCGCCCGCGCCCTACGCCGCTTCGCGCAGCGCCTGCAGCTCGCGCTCGACGGCGAGCCGCTCCAGCGCCTCGCGCTCGACCGCCATCACCTTGTCGCGGCTGATGTGCAGCCGGCGGCGCGTCATCTCAACCGTCAGCGGCTCCTCGTCGAGGCCGTAACGCAGCCCCACCACGGAGCGGTACGGCTCCGGCAGCGCCTCGACGGCCGTGCGCAGCGCCGTGTCGCGCAGGCTCACGTGGATCTCCTCGACGGGCTCCGGGCTGCGGCCGGGAAGCAGGTCGCCCAGCGTCGCGCCACCCTCCTCGCCAACCTCGAGGTCGAGGCTCGTCACCGACCGCGCCGTGTGGCGCGCCTCGAGCACCTGCTCGAGCGTCACCTTCGCGGCCTCGGCGATCTCCTCGTCGCTCGGCGCGCGACCGAGCCGCGCCTGCAGCGCCACCTCGGCCTTCGCCAGCTTGCGCTCGATGTCGAGCACGTGGATCGGCACGCGGATCGTGCGTGACTTGTTGCCGACACCGCGCTGCACCGCCTGCGTGATCCACCAGGTGGCGTACGTCGAAAACTTGTAGCCGCGGCGCCAGTCGAACTTCTCGACGGCCCGGATCAGCCCGATCACGCCCTCCTGGATGAGATCGAGCAGCGCGAGCTCGTGGCCCTGGTAACGCTTCGCGATCGAGACCACGAGACGCAGGTTCGACTGGATCATGCGCTCCTTCGCGGCCGCGTCACCGCGTTCGATGCGCTTGGCCAGCTCGACCTCCTGGGCACCGGAGAGCAGGGGATAGCGAGAGATCTCGTTGAGGAAGAGCTGGAGCGCGTCCGTTGTCGCGCTGGCGAACTCGCCGCTTTCGACAACGGTGCCGATCGCATCGGGTTCGGCCGTGAGTGTGCTGAACGTCATGTAACGAGCGTACGGCGAACCCCGTTGGGCCAGTGTTATGGGCTGTAAAGGATTTCGGGTAGCGACGTGCGGCCTACGGCGTGGTCATGCCGCCGTCCACCGGCACCTCGGCCCCGGTGAGGAAGGCGGGTGCGTCGAGCAGGAGGAACACCGCGGTCGTGGCGATCTCATCGGCGCGGCCGTAACGGCCCGCCGGGATGCGCGTGACGAAGCTGGAGGGGTCGCCGCCCGCGCCCAGCACCGCGGTGTGGATGCTCTCCATCATCGGCGTCGCAGTCGGTCCCGGGCAGAGCGTGTTGACGCGGATGTTGTCGGTCGCCGTCTCCAGCGCCGCAGCTCGCGACAGGCCGACCACCGCGTGCTTGCTCGCCGAGTAGCCGGAGAGGTTGCCGACGCCGCGCAGGCCCGCCTGCGACGCCGTGTTGACGATCGCGCCGCCGCCGCGCCGGCGCAGCGCCGGGATCACGTGCTTGAGGCCGAGGAAGACGCCTGTCACATTGACCCGGAACACCTGCTCGAAGTCGGCGAGCGAGTAGTCCGGGATCTGGGCGATCGGGCCTTCGATGCCGGCGTTGTTGAAGAAGGCGTCGACGCCGCCGAAGCGCTCCTCGCAGGCGCGCACGTACCCTGCCACCTGGGCGTCGTCGGAGACGTCGGCGGCGTGAGCAGCGGCGTCGCCGCCGGCCTCGCGGGCCAGACGTGCGCTCTCCTCGGCGGCGGCCAGGTCGCGGTCGACGACGAGGATGCGGGCGCCGCGGGCGCCGAGCTGGCTGCAGGTGGCGCGGCCGATGCCGCCGCCTCCACCGGTGACGATGACGACGGGTGCGCTCATGCACGCGATCGTACTCGGCGAGCGGCCGGTGGTGTCTATCCTGCGGAGGCCAGCGGGCGTGGCGGAACTGGTAGACGCAACGGGTTTAGGTCCCGTCGGGCGCAAGCCCGTGGAGGTTCGAGTCCTCTCGCCCGCACCATACGTTCCATGTTCAAACCGCGGCCCTGCCAGAGCCGCGGGGTCCTTTCAGCAGCCACGAGGGGTTTCTCCTCGTGGCTGCTAGAGCCCGGGCGTCCCGAGGATCGGCGTCGGCAAGCGCCGCCTAGGCGACTGTGAACGACCTCGTCGCCGGGGCGAGCGAGGCATCGCCGGCGAAGTTCGTGGCCACGATGTCGATCGTGTGGGTGCCGAGTGCGAGCCCGCGGTAGGTGAGCGGCGGGCTGCAGGTCATGTAGGCCGCCCCGTCGAGCGAGCAGATGTACCGCACGGCCGGCTGGTCGGCGGTGAACGAGACCGTCGCAGCGCGGCCGACCACCGAGACTCCGAGGATCGAGACGACTGGCTTGCCGGGGCTGACGATCGTCCAGCTGTGGCAGCGTGCCAGCACGTCGGCCGTTGCCTGTATGCAGAGGGTGTGCGGCCCGGCCGCGAGGCCGTTGTAGGTGCGCGGTGAGCTGCACGGGGCGAATGGGGCAGCGTCGAGTGAGCAGGCGAAGCGCGTGAAGAACAGCGCCGACCAGGTGAACGGCGCCGTCTGGCTCGACGACACGGCCGCTGGCGCTGAGCCGATCGCGACGATCGAGACCGTCACGGGGAACGAGGCCGAGCCGGTGTTGCCGGCGAGGTTGCTGGCGGTGCAGGTCACCGTCGTCGTCCCGAGCGGGAACATGGACCCCGACGCCGGCGTGCATACCGGCGTGATCGCCCCGTCGACCCCGTCAAGGGCGCTCGCCGCGTAGGCAACCGTCGAGCCGAGGACGCTCGGGGCCTGCTGGAACACGCCCGAAGGCACCGTCACGACCGGCGGAGTGGTGTTGAGCAACACCGAGACGTTGTGGCTGCCGGAGTTCGCCGTGGCCAGGTCGAG
>JANXXF010000031.1 GCA_025350775.1 Actinomycetes bacterium | reverse complement strand
GAGAGCTTCCCGGACATCACCGTGGCGGCGGCCGAACCGCTCCCCGGCGACCCGGTGATGGGCCTGCGGTCGCTCGCGGACGGCTACATCCCCCCGATCCTCGACGTCGCCAAACTCGACCGCAAGGTGCTCGTGTCGAATGCCGAGGCCGTTGTCACGCTGCGCGCCCTCCTCGACCGCGAGGGCATCTTCGCAGGCGTTTCGTCCGGTGCTGTCGTCCACGTGGCCCGCCGCCTCGCCGCCGAGCTCGACGACGGCGGCGTTGTCGTCTGCGTCCTCGCCGACGCCGGCTGGAAGTACATCAGCGCCGACTTCTGGGATGCAGCGACCGACCTCGAGTCGTCGATGGAGTCCACCCTCTGGTGGTAGTCCCGGCCGGCGTCCGCGCCGACCTCGTCGAGCATTCGCAGGCGGAGAGCCCGAACGAGGCGTGCGGCATCGTCGTCTTCAGGGACGGCATCGCCGAGCGCTATATCCGCGGCCGCAATGCCGCCGCGTCGCCGTACCGCTACGAGCTCGAGGTGCCACCCGACACGTGGTTTCTCGAGGACGACGGCTGCGAGCTCGCCGTCTTCCACTCGCACCTCTCCTCGCCGGCCCGGCCGTCGCGCACGGACGTCGAGAACATCGGCCTCTGGGAAGGCAAGCCGTACCTGATCCTCTCGCTGCGCCTCAATGATCTGAAGGCCTGGACGATCAGCTCCGGCGCTATCGCCGAGCTCCCGCTGATCACCGCCGCAGCGGGCCAGTAGGCCGAACCAGAGAGAAGGCCGGCGCGACGGCCGGCCTTCTCGAAACTCGAACCGCAGCTGGTGCTACGAGACGGTGAAGGAGCCCTTCATGATCGTCGCGTGCGGGTCGCAGCCGAACTTGTAGGTGCCCTTCTTGAGCGTGACGCTCCAGGTCAACAGTCCCTTGGCTTTCACGCCCGAGTCCTTGTTGACACCCGGCCCGGTGAGGTGGAAGTTGTGGATCGCGGAGGTGTCGGACACCATGATCTTGTAGGCACCGGCCTTGAGGGTCGTGACCTTGACACCCTTCGCGTTGGTCAGGGTGATCTTGAAGTTTGCATCAGGTCCGACGGCGCCCTTGAGGACGGGGGTGGCCGCCTGAGCGGTCAGTGGCAGAACGGCGGCGGCGGCCACAGCGGCGCCGGCGACGGCGAGACGGAGGGTCGTGCGGAAGGTCATGGATTCCTTTCTCGAAAGTTCTTACGGCTGCAACGGTAGCCGAGCCGAACTGCTCCGGGCCCGGGCAACCAGAGGCCGCCGGTGCGGTCATACTCGAGCAATGGAGACACAGATGAGCCACGACATCCCCGCGGGCTGGGCCGTCATCGACGGCGCGCTCGAGCGCAGCTACCGGTTCGCGAGCTTCGCGGAGGCACTCGCGTTCGTCAATGCCGTGGGGGCCGCCGCCGAGCAGGCGAGCCACCACCCCGACATCGCGTTCGGCTGGGGCCGCGCGACGGTGCGCTGGACGACGCATGACGCCGGCGGCATCACCGCGCAGGACAGCGCTCTTGCGCGTCGCACCGACGAGCTGGCGTAGCTTCCCCTGGCTACACCCGCGCGGCCGCGCCCGTCTCGGCGGCACGGTAGAGCGCGTCGATCGCGCGCGCCTAACCGACGGCGCGGTCGGGCGACGGCTCGGTCGCCGGCAGGAACTCGACCTGGAGGCGCTCGATGCGAGTCCCCTCCACTTCGAGCACATCGAGCACGAGTCCCGGCACCTCGACGCGATCGCCGACGGCAGGTGCGCGGCCGAGGTGGCCGAACACGAAGCCGGCCATCGTGTGGAAGTCGTCCTGGTCGAGCTCCTGCCCGAACTCCTCGTTGAAGTCGTCGATCGGGAAGGTGCCGTCGAGCCGGACGGTCGTGTCGTCGATGCGCTCCACCGACTCGTCCGGCAGGTCGTACTCGTCCTCGATGTCACCGACGATCTCCTCGAGCAGATCCTCGAGGGTGACGATGCCCTGCGTCGTCCCGTACTCGTCCACGACGACGGCCATGTGCTGGTTGTTCTTGCGAAACTCGGTCAGCAGCGCGGCCAGATCCTTCGTCTCGGGGACGACGTGCGTCGGGCGCAGCAACTCGTCGAGCCGCATCGGCGAGTTCTCGTGTACCGCCGAGAAGAGGTCGCGGACATGGAGTACGCCGATGACCGTGTCGAGCGAGCCGCGGTATACCGGATAGCGCGTGTACGGCGAGTCGATCACCGCGGCCAGCGCGTCCTCAGTCGACATCTCGGCCGACAGTGCGATGACCTCGGGTCGCGGCACCATCACGTCGGTCGCCTCCTTGTCGGCGAAGTCGAACACCTTGTAGAGCATCTCGCTCTCGGCATGCTCGATCTCGCCACGCTCGGTCGACGCCCCGACGAGCATCTTCAGCTCTGCCTCGGAATGCACCGGGCCCTCGGCCGGCATCTCCAGCCGCATCACACGCAGCACGAGCTCCGCCGAGTGCTGCATGAACCAGATCAGCGGCGCGAAGCTGAAGAAGAAGACCCGCACCGGCACGGCGGCCAGGAGCGCGACCCGCTCGGCATACCCCAGCGCGATGCCCTTGGGCACGAGTTCGCCGATCACGACGTGCAGGTACGTGATGAGGACGAACGAGAGGATGACGGCGAGCACGGTCGCCATGACGTGGTCGAACGCGTGCGACAGCGCCGACTCGCCGAGCGCACCGATGCCGAGGCTCGTGGCCGTAACACCGAGCTGCATCGCGGAGATGAAGCGCGGCGGCTCGTGCACGATGCGCAGCACGAGTCGCGCGCGGCGGCTGCCGGCCACGGCGAGCTCGTGCAGCCGCGTGTGCCGGACGGTGACGAGGCTGTACTCGGCCGCGACGAAGTAGGCGTTGAGGAGGATCAGCGCCGAGACGCCGATGAGCTCGAGCGCGATGGTCATGCCCCGGGCCTCGGAAAGTGGGAACTCGGTAGGTCGTCGGCCACGCGGATCAGGCGGCAGTATAGGCCACAGAGCCGCCGTCGTCGCTGTGCCGACGCACTCGGCCTTCGCACACGAGGCGCTCGAGATGCGCAATCGTCTCCTGGACGGCGAAGCGCCGGTGGATCGGCACGAGGTCGTACGCCCACAGCGCGAGCGACACCTGGTAGGCGTCCCGGGGCTCTCGCCGCCCGAGAGCGGCCACGGTCTCGGCGAGCCGGCCGTCGTGGTGGGCGAGCGTCTCGCGGGCGCGGGCAACGCTGTCGACGACGAGCGGCCCATGCCCCGGCAGCGTCAACCGCGGCGCGAGGGCCTCGATCCGGGCGAGCGTCTCCAGGTAGGTGCCGAGTGGATCGCTGTCACCGTCGAGGGTGTAGCCGATGTTCGGCGTGATCTCGAGCAGCAGGTTGTCACCGCCGACGAGGATGCCGTCCCGCCAGAGGGCGAGATGGCCGTCAGCGTGGCCGCCGAGGAGCATGACCTGCCAGCCGTCCACGTCATCGCCGGGCTCCAGTCGCGTGACGGACTCGGCGTAGCGCACCTCGGGCCGCATCGCGTCCATGCTGGCGAAGATCTCGCCGGAGATGTCCTCTGGCACGCCGTGCGCGCGGAAGACGTCGAAGGCGCGTGCCGCCCACGTGCCGTCGCCCCATAGGTCCAGCAGCAACCTGTGGTCGAGCGCGCCCTGGAGCACCTCCGCGCCCGTGACGCGCTGGACGTCGGCGGCGCCGCCGACGTGATCTGGATGGAAGTGGGTGATGAAGATCTGCTCGATCGGGGCGTCGAGCTCCTCGGCGACGCGCCCCCAGCTCTCCTCCCAGTCGTGCATGCCCAGACCGGTGTCCACGAGCAGCCAGCCGCCCGTCGGGCGTCGCAGCAGGTAGCAGTGCACGTGATCGAGGCCGAACGGCAGCGGCAGCGTGAGCTGGAGAATCCCGTCGGCCACCTCGCGCATCCGCCTATTCCACATTTTGCGCGCGCGAACATGCGTTCGGACACCTCGGGCCGGCACCCGCCGCTCGCCGATCAGCAGTGCCGCGGCCTGACAAAGGGAGTACGATCCGGCCCGTGGCCAGCGAGATCACGTGCCTCATCGTCGACGACCACGAGGTCGTTCGCGAGGGACTGCGGCTATCGCTGTCACGCGCCAAGCACATCCGCGTCGTCGGCGAGGCCGTGGACGGCGCGAGCGCGGTAGCCCTCGCCGAGCGCCGCCGGCCAGATGTCGTGCTGATGGATGTGCGCATGCCCGGAATGGATGGCCTCGAGGCGACGCAGAAGCTCATCGCGAGCGTCCCCGCCGCAAACGTTCTGATCTTCACCGCCTACAACGAGCGCTCGTTGCTGACGCAGGCCCTGGAGTCGGGGGCACGCGGCTACATCCTCAAGGAGGCGAGCCACGCCACGCTCGTCCGCGCGATCGAGAAGGTGTCCGAGGGCCACTCCTACATCGATCCGGCGCTCATGCCGTCCTTCCTCGAAGGCCGTGACCGCGAAGGCCTGCTGACGGCCCGCGAGCGCGAGATCCTGCAGCTGCTCGCCGACGGCATGTCCAACGCGGACGCCGCCGAGAAGCTCTTCATCAGCCAGGAGACGGTAAAGAGCCACGTCCGCCACATCCTCACCAAGCTCGAGGCCGACACGCGCACGCACGCGGTCGCAATCGCGCTGCGCCAGTCCATCATCGAGTAGCGATGGCGGCAGGCGAGGCCGGCGACCGGCTGCTGCGCGAGCGCCTCATCGAGGCGGAGCAGGACGAGCGGCGACGGATCGCCGTATTCCTGCACGACGGGCCGGTACAGTCGCTGGCGGGCATCGCGCTGATGCTGGACGCGGCGCTCGACGCGGTGCGCAACGCGCGGCAGGCCGAGGCCGAGCGCATCCTCTCGTCGGCGCTCGACCGGCATCGCCAGACGATCCGCGCCCTCCGCGACCTCTCGTTCGACCTCGAGCCGGTCGTGCTACGCGACCAGGGCTTCGTGCCGGCGGTGCTGGCGCTCGCCGAGCAGCTCGGCATGGCGCACGACGTGCGTATCGACCTCGATCTCGCCGTGGCGACGGAGCTGACCGAGAAGGCACACATCGCCCTCTACCAGATCCTGCGCGAGGCGCTCGAGCACGCCGTCCGCCGCGGGCCACCGACGCGAGTGCGGGTCACCCTCGCGCTGGGGACGGCCGGCGACGTCGAGGTGACGGTCGCCGACGACGGCGCCGAGGAGCGCCGGCGCGGCCACTTCGCCTCGCTCGAGGAGCGGGCGCGGGCGCTCAGCGGGCGCGTCTCCGTCGACCGGCCTGAGGGCGCCGGCACGACGATCGTCGTGTGGCTGCCCGCGTACGCCGCGCGGCGCTAGCGAGCAGCCGGCACGATGATCGGCTAGCGCGCTGCCACCCCGTCCGCCCGCGCCGCCGCCACGACCGCCTCGGCGACTGCCGGCGCGACGGAACGGTCGAACACGCTCGGGATGATGTAGTCCGGGCCGAGCTCGTCGCCGCCGACTACGGCCGCGAGGGCGCGTGCCGCGGCCAGCTCCATCGCCGGGGTGATCGTGCTGGCACGCGCATCGAGCGCGCCGCGGAAAACCCCCGGGAAGGCGAGCACGTTGTTGATCTGGTTCGGGTAGTCGGAGCGCCCCGTCGCGATCACCCTGACCACGTCGGCGATCTCCTCCGGCGCCACCTCCGGCGTCGGGTTCGCCATTGCGAAGACGATCGCGTCCTTCGCCATCGTCCTGACCGCCGCCGCCGTGACCGCGCCGGGGCCGGAGAGGCCGATGAAGACGTCGGCGCCGCGCAGCGCGTCGTTGGGGCTGCCCTGCACGCCTTCCGGGTTCGTGCGCTCGGCGTACGCGGCCTTCGAGCCGGTGAGGCCCGGGCGGCCCTTCCAGAGCGCGCCCTGCCGGTCGAAGCCGATGATGTTGCGCACGCCGCTCCGCTCGAGCATGTAGGTGACGGCGACGCCGGCCGCGCCGACGCCCGTGACGATCACCTTGATGTCCTCGGCACGCTTGCCGACGACGCGCAGGGCGTTGAGCAGCGCCGCCAGGCAGACGATCGCGGTGCCGTGCTGGTCGTCGTGGAAGACAGGGATGTCGAGCTCCGCCCGCAGGCGCTCCTCGATCTCGAAGCAGCGAGGTGCCGAGATGTCCTCGAGGTTGATGCCGCCGAAGCCGGGCGCGATCGCCTTGCAGATCATGATGATCTCCTCGGTGTCCTGCGTGGCCAGGCACAGCGGCCAGGCATCGACCCCACCGAACTCCTTGAACAGCAGCGCCTTGCCCTCCATCACCGGCAGGGCAGCCTCCGGGCCGATGTCACCCAGGCCGAGCACGGCGCTGCCGTCGCTGACGACTGCGACCGTGTTGCGCTTGCTCGTCAGGTTCCAGGCGGCGCTGCGATCGGCGGCGATCGCCATGCAGACGCGAGCCACGCCGGGCGTGTAAGCGATCGAGAGGTCGTCACGGGTCTTCAGCGGCAGCCGGCCGCTCATCTCGATCTTCCCGCCGAGATGAGCCAGGAAGACGCGGTCGGAGACGCGCTCGACCGTGACGCCGGGGACGGCGCGAGCAGCCGTCGCGACCCGCTCGATGTGCTCGGCGTCGGACGCCATGATCGTCACGTCGCGCACCTTCACGCCGTCCTCGACGCGCACGAGGTCGATCGCGTCGAGCGACGCGCCAGCATCGCCGATCGCGCGGGCCAGGTCAGCGAATGCGCCGGGACGATCCTCGACGCGAACACGGAGGATTGCACTGAACGAAGCTGAGAGATGCGCCATGACCAGCATTCTGCCGACGTGCGGCTTCGGAGGCTCACGCGGCCGGATCGAGCGGCCGTGGCCGGAGCTAGACGAACCGGTAGACCGCGCCGACGAGGACGACGCCGCCGATCAGGTTGCCGAGCCCCGCCGCGGTGAACGGCTGCGGCTGGGGCTGCTGCGCTTCGCTCACGGCTCCAGTCTCGCCCGCCGCCGCGGCAGGATCATCCGCAAGCTGCCGCAGCCCCGCTACCGCCTTCTACGCGCGAGCGCGGCCTGCCGCCCGCCGGGCGCCTACGCCGTCGAGGTCTTCACGGCCAGCAGCGGCGTGCCCGTCGGCGCCGGGGCGCCCCCCGCTGCCTCGAGCGTGATCGCCACGATGGCACCCGGCTCGACGGTCGGCTCGAGCACGATCACTGCGCGGCCGCCGCGGACATCGAAGAGCCCGGCGGGGATCGGCGCCTTGCCGGGCGGGATGACCCACGCCTGGTAGATCTTGCCGGCGGGCGCCGGCGGCAGCTTGGCGAGCGAGAGCGCCCCACGGCCGCTCGCCACGGCGAGCGAGGCGTTGCCGGACGAGGTGCGCGTCGCGGCCGGGTCGGCGAAGGCGGCCAGCGCTCCGGCCTCGGCGCGTCGTGCCGAGCGCTCACGGTCGAGCGAGCCCGAGACGCCCGCTCCCCACACCGCGAGCGCTACGGCGGCCGCCGCGGCGGCCGCGAAGGCAGGCGCGAGCACCTGTGGGCGCAGGAGCTGCTGCGCCGTGCGGCGGCGCGCCCGGGCCACCTCGAGCGACACGACGACGCTCGACTCGGCGTGGGCCGCTGCAAGCACGCGCTCACGGAGGCCCGCGGGCAGCTCCGCCCTGTCGGCCGCGTCGGCGAGCCCCAGGACGGCGCCCTCGAAGGACGCGACCTCGGCGAGACAGCGCTCGCAGCCGTCGAGGTGCGCCTCGAACGCCTGGCGCTCGGCGTCGTCGAGCGCGTCCAGCGCGTACGCGGCGGCCTGCAGGTGGATGTCAGTGTCGATCGGCATGGTGACTTGGTAATGCTACTCCGCAACGTATTCGCCGTCGGACGGCCGCCGGTTCGGGGAGACTGCACAGGTGGCGATCTTCCTCGCACTCGTCGGAGCGTTCTTCTTCGGCATCCTCTCGGTGCTCACCCGGCGGGCGCTGCGCACCGCGCCCGATGCAGTGGCGGGCGCCTTCGTCACCGACGTCGTCGCGTTCGGCGCCTCCGCGGCGGTCGCGGCGATC
>JANXXF010000468.1 GCA_025350775.1 Actinomycetes bacterium | reverse complement strand
GGCGACAGGAACTCTTCCTCGTCGAGGAGCCGCGCGAGGATGCGACGCAAACGCTCCTCGTTGACCAGCGACAGCAACTGCCTATCTCCGAACCCGGCTTTTCCGAAGTGAGCGACGTTTCGCGCGAGGTCGGGGCGGTTCTCGAGAAACCACTTCGCGCGCCGCCGGAAGCCGGGGAATCGCTCGAGCACGGACGGCTCGATCACCTCGACGCCGAAGAGCGGCGTCAACCCGACCATGCTTCGAACGCGCATGGGGATGCGGCGCTCACCGAGGTTGAGCACGTCGTAGTAGAAACCGTCCTCTTCGTCCCAGAGCGAAGACGAGCCGTCCTCTCCCGAGGCGTGCATGGCAGTCGCGATGTAAAGGAAGTGCTCGAAGAACTTGTTGGCGACGTCTTCGTACGCGCGATTCTCCTGCGACAGCTCGAGCGCGATGCTGAGCAGGTTGAGGCAGTACATGCCCATCCAGCTCGTGGCGTCGGCTTGCTCGATGCGACCGCCCATCGGAAGCTCGGCCGACCGATCGAACACACCGATGTTGTCGAGGCCCATGAACCCGCCCTCGAACACGTTTCGGCCCTTCGCGTCCTTCCGGTTCACCCACCAGGTGAAGTTGAGCATCAGCTTGTGAAAGACGCTCTCGAGGAACTGGCGATCTCCCCTGCCCTCCCGCTGGCGCTCGAGGTGGTAGATGCGCAGCGCCGCCCACGCCTGTACGGGGGGGTTCACGTCCGAGAAGTTCCACTCGTACGCGGGGATCTGCCCGTTCGGGTGCATGTACCACTCGCGCAGCAGGAGGACGAGCTGCTCCTTGGCGAAGTCCGCGTCGAGGCGGGCGAACGGGAGCATGTGGAAGGCGAGGTCCCAGGCGGCGTACCAGGGATACTCCCAGGTGTCGGGCATCGAGATCACGTCGCGGTTGAAGAGGTGCGGCCAGTCGGCGTTGCGGCTGCGGCCGGGCGGGGCGGCGGGCTGCCCTGGGTCGCCCTGCTGCCAGTCGCGCACGGCGTAGTAGTAGAACTGCTTTGACCAGACCAGGCCTGCGTAGGCCTGTCGCGCCACCGCGGCCGCCTCGCCCTCGAGGGCGCTCAGCGGCCCCGCAGCGTAGAAGGCGTCGGCCTCGGCGATCCGCTCGACGAAGACCTGCTCGAAGGCGCTGCCGAAGGCGTCGCCGGCCGCCGCGCCGCCACCCGCCGTGCCGTCACCCGCCGCGCCGTCGGGCCGCAGCCGCAGCCGCAGCACCGCCGCTGCGCCAGGAGCGAGCTCGAGCACATGGTGCGCCGCCGCCTTCGTGCCCCGGCGCTGCGGATTCACCGCGCCGGCCGCCCCCTCGACGACGTGGGCGTGGAAAGCATCCTTCGCGTACGCCGGGCCGTCGGTGGCGCCGTACAGCCGCCCGCTGTTCGTCTCGTTCTCGGTAAACAGCAGCTCGGGCGCGCCGCTAGGCCCCGGCTCGATGTCGACCCGGTATCGCCCGAGGGTCGCGTGGTCGACCTCGATCGCGCCGTCGCCCGTCGCCTCCAGCCGCGGGCGGCCCCAGCCGCTCTCGTAGCCGCCGCCCCAGCTCCAGGTGTTGCGACACCACACCGTCGGCAGGACGTGCAGGGGTGCGGTCTCCGGGCCACGATTGGTGACGGTGACGCGCAGCAGGATGTCGTCGGGCGCGGCCTTCGCGTACTCCGCAAGCACGTCGAAGTAGCGGCTGTCGTCGAACAGGCCGGTGTCGACCAGCTCGTGCTCGGCGTCAGCGCGGCCGCGGCGGCGGCCCTCGGCGATCAGCTCGGCATAGGGGAACGCGGCCTGCGGATACTTGTAAAGCGCCTTCAGGTACGACGCCGTGGGCGTGGCATCGAGATAGTAGTAGAGCTCCTTGACGTCCTCACCGTGGTTGCCCTCGTTGCCGTCGAGCCCGAAGAGCCGCTCCTTGAGGATCGGGTCGCGCCCGTTCCAGAGGGCGAGCCCGATGGCGACGCGGCACTGCCGGTCGCAGATGCCCAGCAGGCCGTCCTCGCCCCAGCGGTAGGCGCGGCTGCGCGCCTGGTCGTGCGGGAACGACGACCACGGGTCGGCGGCCGCCGAGTAGTCCTCACGCACCGTGCCCCACTGGCGCTCCGCGAGGTACGGGCCCCAGCGCTTCCAGTTGCCGACACGGCTCGCGTCAGCGTGCAGGCGCCGCTCCTCCGCCGTCGCCGCATCCCGGTCGCTGCTCATCCCCTGGTGTTCGGCGCGCGCGTGAAAGTCGTGATGGCCGGTAGGCACCGACCCGTACCATGCCAGGCATGGAACTCATCCACACCTGCTACCGCATCACCGACCCCGGAGCCTCGGTCGTCTTCTACGAGGCGCTCGGCTTCGAGAAGCGCCGCGAGCTGCCGATCCGCGACGAGGCCATCAACATCTTCCTGGGCCTGCCCGGGAGTGGCGACCAGCTCGAGCTGACGTTCAACTTCGGCGTCACGAGCTACGAGCTCGGCACCGGCTACGGCCACATCGCCCTGACGATCGACGACATGGCGGCGACGCTCGCCCGTCTCGCCGAGCAGGGCATCCAGCCGGAGCGGGAGCCGTACCGCATCCGCGAAGGCGGCTCGCTGCTGTGCTTCGTGCGCGATCCCGATGGCAACTTGACGTTACGAAACTGATTTCGAACGACCCAACACGATCATCCCGGGCGCCGCAAGGCGCCTATTTTGTTGGGCTGGACGGGCCACTCTCAATACTTGGGCGAGCCCTGGTAGCCGCTTGCCACGACCGGACACGGCCCTTCGTGCAGGTTCGTCTCCGGCGATACCTTCTAGTGCGAAGGCGCAGTTCGCAGCCGTCACCGGTTGACACGGACAGAGGAGGCCCTCGCCAACGACAACCCAGACCAAGGAGCTAGAGATGGCAAGCATTACTTGCTCGCCAGAGCAGGAAGACCCGGTCGAGACGTTCGACCTCTACGGCGAGTACCGCAAGTGGCAGGGCCGCAAGCCTCGCGGAGGGATCGACGGTTGGTCGTTCATCCACGACATTCCGCCCGGGAGCCCAGCAATCTGGGGTTCGGGGCAGCAGGTGCTTTGGGCCGAAGGCGAGGGCACGCTCATCGTAGGGCCTGAGGGCGTCGGCAAGCCACCACAACGCTCAGCGATGTCACCGTGAGCCGTGCGCGTCTCGCCGTACCGCAGCCGTCGCGCCCGCGAAGCCGAGCCTCCGAATCGCCAC
>JANXXF010000441.1 GCA_025350775.1 Actinomycetes bacterium | reverse complement strand
CGGCGTCGGCGTCGCTCGTGTCCTTGCCGTCAGCCGTCAGGTAGCGGCCCATCTCCGAATAGACCTTGCCGCCTGTCGCCTCGAGCGCGTGGATCCGCATGTACCCGGCGAAGCAGCGTGCCCGGTCGCCGCTGTCGACCGCCTTGCCGGCGACGTTGCAGGTCGGATACTCGGTCGACTCCGGAAGGCCGGCCTTCTTGCCTGCCTCACGGATCAGCGCCGGCGTCATGTCTGCGGTGCCGGTGATCCGCTCCTGCTTGATGCTGTCGATGACCGTGCTGTGACCGGTGGTGCCCAGCACGATCGCGACGATGCCGATGACGACCATCGCCACGCCAGCTGCCAGGCCGCTGATCTCGAGTATGCGCTTCACGATTCTCCCCCTCGTGTGTTGAGCCGATCCCTCTGAGCAAGAGGGGTTCGCTAGGAACGCTGTCAGCTCTCACGCACGGGCGGATCGGGGGCGCCGCTGAGATCTGCCACGGGGAATGGACGGTGGGCGCTCCGTGGTTTCCCGCAAGCAGCGGCAGCTTCCGGCGCTCTCCCGGCGCTGTTAGAGCGCGCGGGCGGCCGCGAGCACTTCGCCGGGGTGACTCTGGATGTCCTCGACGTCCCAGATGTTCTTCACGGTGCCGTCGGCGTCGACGAGGAACGTGATGCGGCGGGGCAGGAGGCCGTACTGTCCGAAGTCCTTGATCAGGCCGAGCTCTTCGACGAGCGCCGGGCTCGGGACGAGCTTGAACTGCAGGTCGCACTCGGTGGCGAACTGCGCGGCGGTCTCGCCGTTGCCAGCGCTGACGCCGAGGATCTCGACGCCGACGCCCTTGAAGTCGTCGTAGAGCGTGTTGAAGCCGCGCGACTCGAGCTCGCAGCCGGACGTCGAGTCCTTGGGGTAGACGTAGACGACGGCCGGGCCGGTGGCGCCGAGCTTCGCGAGCGGAAATGTGTCGCCGACGGCGATCTTGATGTCAGACATGGGGATCCCTCCTGGACGCTTTGCAGCTGAATCTAGCAGCGGGGTAGCGGCTGCCCCGAGGGCGGGCCAGGCGCGACCGTGCGTTCGAACTCGCGGTGGTGGGCGATCCACCACTCCGCGATCTCTCGCCTGGTCGCGATCCAGACATCGTCGTGCGTGCGCGCCTCCTCGAGGAAGCGGGCGAGCGCGTCGATGCGCCCCGCCTGACCGATCCAGCGCGGGTGCACGCCCACCGACATCAGCTTCGGGAAGCCCTGCCGCCCCTCGCGCCGCAGCTGCGCCAGCCCGCGCGAGCAGAGGTCGGTGAAGTCGTCCGGCCGCGCGTAGCCCGGTGCGAGCACGAAGCGGGCATCGTTGTAGACGAACGAGTACGGCACGACGAGGTGCTGCTTGCCGGCCACCTCGGCGAAGTAGGGCAGATCGTCGTTGTACGCGTCGGAGTCGTAGAGAAAGCCGCCCTCCTCGACGAGCAGCTCGCGCGTATGGGCCGACGGCGTTGCGCGCACGTACCAGCCGACCGGGCGCTCGCCGCAGGTCTCGCGGATCGACGCGATCGCGGCCAGCATGTGCTCGCGCTCCTCCTCGCGGGTGAGGCGAAAGACCTCCTCCCAGCGCCAGCCGTGGCAGCACGGCTCGTGGCCGCGCTCGCGGATGTACGCGGCCACCTCGGGGTTGCGCTCGAGCGCGACCGCGCAGGCGAGGAAGGTGGCGCGGACGCCGGCGGCGTCGAGTGCAGCGGCAACGCGCCAGATACCTACGCGGCTGCCGTATTCGTAGCCCGACTCGGCGGTGAGGTCGCGGACGGTGGGATCCATCGGGTACGGGATCTCGGCGAAGCCGGCGTTGCGGCCGTCACCGTCGAGGTGCGACGGCTCGGAGCCCTCCTCGTAGTTCACGCACACCGAGAGCGCCACCGTGGCCCCGTTCGGCCAGACCACGCGCGGCGGGCGGCGGCCGTAGCCGACGAAGTCGCGTCGCGGGCCGGGCACGCCGTTCTCGGGCACCTGCATGGGGCTCCCCCGTTTGCTTGCTGTTGCGGTCGCGGTCGCGGCCATTCTCACGCCGCCACCGGGTGTCAGCGCAGCCGCGGGCACGCCTGGCGCCACGCGTCCAGGGCGACCCGCTTGCGCATGGCGGCGAAGCCGAGCTCGGTGGCGGCGGGGCAGAAGATCCCGGTCGCGGTCGCGTACTCGATCACGACGACCGGCTTGCCGGCGGCGACGAACGGCAGCAGCGTTGCGCACTCGTCGTACGCGAAGCACTGCTCGTTGATCGCCCAGTCGAAGGCGGAGACGAGCTGCCGCACCTGGCCGAGGTCGTTTTTGAGGCCGACGGCGAGGCCCTGACGATGGGCCTCTGCGGCGAGCCCGCGATTGAAGCGAAGCTGGTCGGCGGCGCGCAGCGAAAACCCGGTGCGGTTCTGATATCCGTCGACGTTGTCGAGCTCGATGCCGTCGAAGCCCTTGGCCGCGCAGTCAGCGATGCGGGCGCGCAGCAGCGGCAGCAGCACGTCGAGCCGGCGGATGTCGAGCCAGCGCTCGCCGGGCCAGCCGTCGAGGGGTCGGCCGAGAACGGTAGCGGGGAAGCGCTCCGCATCGCTGCGCCAGCGCTCCCAGGAGCCGGCATCGATGTAGCAGGCCGTCCGCTTGCCGGCTGCGCGCAGTGCCGCGACCGTGGCCGCCGCCGTGTCCAGCCCGTCCAGCTCGAACACATCCGCGGCGACGGAGAGGTCGAGCTTGCCCGAGAACTGGAGCTGCCAGGAGAGGCCGGGGAGCGGGTGCCAGCGCGGCGTGACGCCCGGTCGCGCCGTGGCGGCCTGCCCGGCGAGCGCTCCCGCGACCGCGGCCAGCAGCGCGCCCGCCGCGACCGCGGCCAGCACCCGGGCGACCCTCATCCGCCGACCGCCGCGCGCGCAGGCCGCAGTCGCAGCCCGACGAGCGTCGCCGCGCAGAGACCCGCGCCCACCAGCCAGGGCGCCGCATCGCTGCCGGCCTGCGAGATCGCGCCCGCGGCCGCCGGGCCGACGACGTTGCCGGCGGCCCAGGCACCGTTCATCAACCCGAAGGCGATGCCTTGCGCGAGCCCTGCGTGCTCGGCCGACTGCGAGATCATCGCCATGCCCGGCGCGTAGAACGCCCCGAACGCGAGCGCTCCGACGATGGCGAGCGGCACGAGCCCCGCCGGCGTCGAGACCCAGGCCAGCGCCAACGCAAAGCCGAACGACGCCACGAGCGCCGCCCTGATCGGAACGAGGTGGCCGCGCCGGTCGACGAGCCGTCCGAGCAGCGGGTTCATCACCGTCTCGAGTGCTGCCGCGCCAAGGAAGACGGCGGCGATCGCGCTCGACCGCCAGCCGGCGTCGTGGAGGCGGAACGAGACGATCAGCGCGAACGTGCCGAACAGCAGCGCGGGCAGGACCGTCACCCACAGCCCGGCGAGCAGCCGTGGCGCGCGCAGGGCAGGCCGGGCGGCGCGCAGCCGTTGCGGCTCGGCAGCGGCGTCGGGGTAGCGGGCGGCGACAATCAGGATCACGACAACGACCGCCGCGAGCCCGGTAAACGTGGCGCGGGCACCCGCGAAGTCGGCGATCGCGCCCAGCACGGGGCCGACGATCGCCCCGAAGACGGCCGCGCCCATCGCGGTGCCGATCGCCTGGCCGCGCCGCTCGGCAGGCACCGCGGCGACGAGCCAGGCCAGGGCGCCGGCCCAGGTGGCGGCCGAGCCGATGCCCTGCACGACGCGGGCGACGCCGAGCAGCCACACGTTGTCGGCGAATGCGAACGCGACGCTCGCGGCGGCTATCACCACCAGCCCGGCCAGCACCGCACGCCTTGGCCCCCAGCGGGAGGCCCAGACGCCCGTTGGCAGCGCCGCGAGCAGTACGCCGGCGCCGTAGCAGGCGAGCAGCAGCCCGGCCCCCGTGCGGGAGAGCTCAAAGCGGTCGGCGTAGTGCGGCAGGAGCGGTGTCAGCGCCGAGTAGAGTGACGTGTCCACGAGCACCACGCACGACACCAGCAGGACGAACCGGCGCACCCCGGAAGTCTACGCCCGGGACGCCAGCAGCCCGGGCAGGTCGCCCCGACCGCTGTCCAGCAGCGGGGCGTGCCGCAGCTCCGGCCGCACGCCGTCGTAGCGCCCGCTCGCTATCTGAGCACGTCGGCCAGCGCGTTGCGCACGAACTGCTGCACACGGGCGTCGGCGGCGCGATCGGTGAGGAAGTCGTCGAGCGCCCAGGTGAACTGGAGCGAGCTCGCCGAGAAGACGCGGGCGCCCGAGGCGGCGGTGTAGCGCGTCACGTCAGCGGGCCCGAAGGTGACGCCGTTGTTCACGGTCGAGTCGTAGTGGAAGAAGTTCGTGATCGGCTGGGGGATACAGCCGGCGATGATGCCCTGCCACTCGTAGCCGACGCCGTCGGCGATCGTGTCGCCCGCCTGGAAGCCGGTGCCCGCGAGCCACGGGTCGGCGAGCGCTGCGCTGGCGACCGTGTAGTTGCGGTGGTCGGTCGCCACGCCCTCCTGGTTGCCGGTGCCGATCAGCTGGCACTCGGGGCGCCCGAGCACCGAGAACCGGTAGGTGGCCTTCGTCTGGTCGGCGATCGGGTCGCTGCCGGGAGTCCGGTACATGACGAGCGTGCGGCTGTTGTCCTCGTAGCGGCTCTGCCAGTACGCGAGGCTGCCGCCGAAGAACAGCAGGTTGACGCCGGAGTCGCGCGCGGCGTACCAGGCGTCCAGCTCCTCCTTCGACCAGTACTCGTCGTGCCCGGCGTCGATCAGCGTCTTGCGGCCGAGGAAGCTCGCGGGCGCCTGCACCGTGTCGCTGTTCGTCTGGTAGGAGACGTCCACGCCCTCGCGCTCGAGGAAGCGGTACAGCTGGATCTCCCAGTCGAACACGCTGGGCGCGTCGGTGTACACATCCCACGCCCACATCGGCGTGCCGGTGGTGAGATACGGCCGGTCGAACGAGACCTTGACCGCCGGGACGCCGCCCGTCGAGTTGATGGCATAGAGGCTCTTGCCGCCCCAGCCGTTGTAGGCCTGCCAGGTGTTGACCGGCACCTCGACGAGGGCGGCTGCACGGCGGCTGATCGGCTCCCTGACGACGATCGGGATCTGGGAGGCCTTGCCTGTGTCCGCGCCGCTGGTGACGACGAGCTGAGCGGTGTAGATGCCGCTGGGGGCGTCGGCCGGGATCGTGAGCGTGTCGGTGACCGGCCAGCCCGCGGCGATGAGGCCGGTGACCGGATCGGGGCTCGGCACCGCGTACTGGGTGCCGGTGCGGTCGCTCGCGCAGCTCGGCGAGCAGCCGATCAGGCGGCCGCCGAGGCCGCTGTACCAGCCGAGCCGGTACAGGTCGATGCGGTAGCTGACGCCCCTGGCGCTGACGTGGAGATCGACGGCGGCACCGGGCAGGACGCTCACCTGCGAGGAGTAGCCCTCGACGGCGGCCGTTGGCTGGCGCTTCCAGGCGCTCGTGCCGGCGAGCTGGTTCTCGGCCTGGATCGGATTGACCGGGGTGGCGGTGGCTGCGGTCGCGACACCGATGCCGGCGTTGTAGTGCTGGGCGACGCGGACAGGCGTGAGAGCTCTGTTGTAGACGGCGACCTCGTCGATGCTGCCCGGCGTGTAGTAGGTCGGGGAGGTCGACTCGGTCTTGCCCGCGCCGATGCGCAGGGGCCACTTCGTGTTCGGCTGCGCGAGGTAGTTGCTCGTTGTGACGGCGACGGCCTTGCCGTTCACGTACAGCCGGTACTCGCCCGGCCACTGCTCGTAGGTGCCGACGATGTGCGTCCACTGGTTGAGCGTGACGCTGCCACCGTCGGTGTAGACCCACTGGTTGGAGCCGCCGACGCCGACGATGAACTGCCAGGTGTTGCCCGCGCTCGCGTAGATCGAGTAGCCGGTGGAGAGCGAGGTGAAGTCGCGCGAGGTGACGATCGAGCGGACGGTGCCCTGGCCGCCGGTGACCTTGACCCAGGCCTCCACGGTGAATGCCGGCGTCGGGTTGAGGGCGGCGCTGTACGGGGCCTCGACGTACTGGCTCGTGCCGTTCAGGCCGGGCGCCTTGTCGCCCTCGGCGAGCGCGCCGGCCTGGCCGAGCGTCGGCGCCCCCTTGTAGGCGCCGGCCACCCCGGTGGTCGCGGCTGCAACCGTGCCCGAGGTCTCGTCGAGCCGCCAGTACGCGACGGGCGCATCCGCGGCGACCGCCGCGGCGTACGTCCCCACCGGGGTTGCCGGGACGACGGCGGTGGCCGCCGACGTGGCGCTCGCCGAGCCGACCGCATTGGTCGCCGTGACGGTGATGACGTAGGTCGAGCCGGCATTGGCGGCAGTGAGCGCGAGCGTCGACGCGATGGCGCCGGCGATCGCGGCGCAGGCGGCGCCGGCCGCGTCGCAGCGCTTCCACTGGAACGCGTAGGTCGCCGGTGTGCCCGACCAGGTGCCAGTCGTCGCCGTGAGCGTATTGCCGGCCGTGGCAGCGCCGGTGATCGTCGGGACGGCCGTGTTTGCCGGGGCGACCGGCGGTACCGGGACGGTCGCGGTGGGCGCGCTGGTGGCGGTGGCGGTGCCGGACACGTCGGTTGCGCGGACGTCGGCGCGGACGGTCGCTCCGCCGTCGGCGGCGACCAGCTTGTACGTCGTCGAGGTGGCGCCGCTGATGGCGGCACAGCCGGCGCCCGCGGTGTCGCAGCGCTTCCACTGGTAGGCGTAGGCGGAAGGCGTCGGTGTCCAGGTGCCGTTGCTAACGGTGAGCGTCGAGTTGACGGTGGCTGTACCCGTGACCGCCGGCAGCACCGTGTTGAGCGGTCCGACCTGGATTGCGGTGGTCGCTGCGCTGGTGGCAGTGGTGGCACCGGCGGAGTTCGTGGCGCGGACGTCGGCGCGGACCGTTGCTCCGCCGTCGGTGGCGACGAGCTTGTACGTCGTCGAGGTGGCGCCGCTGATGGCGGCGCAGGTGAGGCCGGCGGTGTCGCAGCGCTTCCACTGATAGGTGTAGCCGGTGGGGGCGCCCGTCCAGGTGCCCTTGCTGACGGTCAGCGTCGACGTGACCTTCGTGGTACCGGTGATCGCCGGCAGCACGGTGTTCGACGGTGGGGCGGGCACGACGGCGGTCGCGAGCGAGGTTGCCGTGGCCGAGCCGAGCGCGTTGGTTGCGGTGACGGCCGCGCGCAACGTCGCGCCGTACTCGGACACGGTGACGAGGTAGGTCGAGGCCACGGCGCCGGGGATCGCGCTGCAGGCGGCGCCGGACGCGTCGCAGCGGCTCCACTGGTAGGCGTAGGCGGTGGGCGCGCCGTTCCACGTTCCGGTTCCGCTTGAGAGCACGGAGCCGACCGCGGCGCTACCGCTGACGGTGGGCAGGGCGGAGTTGGCCGGCGCGCTGGGCGCGCCGAGGGCAGCGGAGTAGTGCGCCGTGACGCGGCTCGCCGACAGCGCCCGCGGGTAGATCGCGACCTCGTCGAGGCTGCCGGCGAAGGCCCAGCTCGTTCCCGTGTCGCTGGCACCCATGCCGATGCGGGTCGCCCGCGTCGTGTTCGCCCGGAACGAAACCGGGGTCGAGCCGAAGAGCGAGCCGTTGATGTAGAGGCGAAGCGTCGTGCCGTCGTAGGTTCCGGCGACGTGTGTCCACTGGTTGAGCACGGCAGCTGGGCCCGTGACACCGTTCCACCAGGCGGTGGTGCCGGCGCCGACTGCGAAGCCCCAGAAGCCGTTGCCGTCGACGTAGAGGGCGTAGCCGGAGAAGTTGTCGGTGCTGCGGGAGACGGCGATGGCGCGTTGCCGCCCCGCTCCGCCCGTGACGTTCGCCCACGCCTCGACGCTGAACGCTGCCGGGTTGAGCGTCGCCGAGAGCGGTGCCTCCACGTAGTCGGACCCGCTCAGGCGGATCGCTGTGTTGGTGTCACCTGCGAGCGCGCCGACGACGCCGCGCTGCGGGAAGTTCTTGTAGACGGCAGAGATGGCGTTGACGCCCGAGTCGGCCGCCGTCGTCCCGCTGGCCTCACCCAGGCGCCAGTAGGCGGCCGGGGTGTCCGCGAGGACGGCGATCGGGTAGGGCGTCGTCGGCGCCGCAGCGGAGGCGGTGCCTGCGGCGAACATCACGCCGACGGCGATCAGGCAGAGGGCTGGGACGACGCGCACGCCGAAGAGAGATGTCATGCTGGGCCGCTCCATTGGACGTGGGGACGCAGCCACAGGGCCGCTGCGCGCAACCCTAGCTCCACGATGGCTCGCCCAGGGCAGGCCGGAAGACATTCCTACGCGATTCCCACCTCGGAGCCGGCCGGGAGCGGTCGCCGGCTGCTGCCCAGCGGCGTTCGCCGGCACGCGCCCCGCCCGCTCCGCCCCGCCTCAGAGCTCGAGCAGCGCCGGCGCGAGCTCGCGGAGCGTCGGCAGCGTCGGCTGCCCGGGCGCGGCAAGCGCCTGCACCGACACATGCGTGGCGCCTGCGTCCAGATGGGCGCGCACGCGCGAGCTCACTGCAGCCACGTCGCCCCAGGCGACGACCGTGTCCACCAGCCGGTCGCTGCCGGCGCCCTCCAGGTCGTCCTCCGTCAGGCCGAGGCCGAGCCGCAGCAGGTTGCGCCGGTAGTTGTCGAGGCGGAGGTAGTACTCGGTGTGGGTGCGGGCGATGGCGCGGGCCTTCTGCGGGTCGGTCTCGAGGATCACGGCCTGCTCCGGGGCGAGCCAGGCGCCTGCGCCCATGCGCGCGCGCGCGTCGATGGTGTGCTCGGGCGGGGTGAAGTACGGATGGGCGCCGAGCGTGCGCTTTGCAGCCAGCTCGAGCATCTTCGGGTGGAGCGCGCCGATCACGCGGGGCGCCTCGGCCGGGTGCGGCGGGCTGTAGGGCGCCGCGTCCATCGCGTCGAGGTAGTCGCTCATCGACTGCAGCGGCTTGCTGTAGTTGCCGCCGCGCTCGGCCACCGACGGCTTGTGGCTGACGCCGAGAGCGAGCAGGAAGCGGCCGGGGAACGCCTCGCAGAGCCCGTAGTGCCCTGCCTTCATGGCCAGCGGGTCACGGGCGTAGATGTTGGCGATGCCGGTCGAGACGACGATCCGCTTCGAGCCGGCGAGCAGGATGGCGCTGTGCGAGAAGGTCTCCTTGCCACCGATGCCTTCGGGATGCCAGACGGCGCCGTAGCCGAGCTCCTCGAGCTCCGCGACGGCCTCCTGCTCCGCTGCGGCAGCCTGCCAGCCGATGCTGCCGAGCCATACTCCGACACGTCCGAGCTCCATGGGTCTCCTCCTCGCGGATTCTGTGGCAGGGATCCTACGGATCCGCGCTCGCCCGGACGCGCGGTGTGCCGCCGATCCGCTAGGAATGTAGACATGACTCCCGTGCGCAGCTCCCTCGTCGCCTCTCTCGCGGTCGCTCTGGCCCTCGTCGTCGCGACCGGCGCCGGCGCCGCTAC
>JANXXF010000359.1 GCA_025350775.1 Actinomycetes bacterium | reverse complement strand
CTCGACGAGCGCGCGCTTGCAGTCCATCATGCCGGCGCCGGTGGACTCCCGGAGCTCCTTGACCTGTGCAGCGGAGATCTCGGTCATGCCTGCACCTCGGGTTCGTCCTCCGGGTCGGTCTCGGACGCGGGCTCGGGAGCGATTGCGGCGGCCGTGGTCTCCTCGACGACGGGCTCGGTCGCGGGCTCGGCGGCCGGCGGGGTCTCCTCGACGACGGGCTCTGCCGCGGGCTCGGCAACGACGGCTGCAGGGGCGGGCTCAGCGGGCGCCTCGACGGCAGCGGGCGTCTCTGCGGCCACAGCCTCGGCGGCGACAGGCTCGGCTACCGCCTCGACGGCGACCGCCTCGACGGCGGCGGCCTCGACATCCCGCGGCGCCTCCATTTCGCGTTGCGTCACCTTCTGCGCGCCGGCAGCGATGCCGTCGGCCAGGGCGCGGATGATGAGCGAGCACGAGCGGATCGCGTCGTCGTTGCCCGGAATGATGAAGTCGGCTTCGTCGGGGTCGCAGTTCGTATCGACGAGCGCGATGATCGGCATGCCGAGTCGGCGTGCCTCGCGCACCGCGAGCTGCTCCTTCTTGAGGTCGACGATGAAGATCGCGTCGGGCTGGCGGCGCAGGTCGGCAACGCCGCCCAGGTTCGCCTCGAGCTTCTCGAGCTCGGCGAGCATCGAGATTCGCTCCTTCGCCGGCAGCAGCGCGAGCTGGCCGTTCGTCTGGAGGCTGCGCAGATCGTGGAGCCGCGTGATCCGCTCGGACATCGTGCGCCAGTTCGTCAGCAGGCCGCCGAGCCAGCGATTGTTCACAAATGGCATGCCGACACGGCGCGCCTCGGTGGCAATGGACTCCTGGGCCTGCTTTTTCGTGCCGACGAACAGCACGCTGCCGCCACGGGCGGAGATGTTGCGCGCAAACTCGTACGCCTCGTTCAGCAGCTCGTGCGTCTGCTGGAGGTCGATGATGTAGATGCCACCGCGTTCGCCGAAGATGAAACGCTTCATCTTCGGGTTCCAACGGCGTGTCTGATGACCGAAGTGAACTCCGGCCTCCAGCAGCTCGCGCATAGAGACAGCGGACACGTGCGCCCCTTTTCTACGGTTATGGGTTGTGCTACGGCCGGCGGGCGACGGTGGAGCCGATCGCAGGGAGCGGCACCGCCACCGGCGATGGTCCGCCGGATAGGAGGGATGAACTACCCGCGTAGCGTAGCAGCGGCGGTGCTCTCGCCGATCAGCCGCGAGCGCGCCGCAGAGCCAGGTCGAGGTCGGCTGGTAGCGGCGATGACACCTCGATCTGCTTGCCGCCGAACGGGTGCGGAAACGCCAGCCGCGAGGCGTGCAGGAACTGGCGCTTCAGCTCGAGCGCCATCACCCCGTACAGCGGGTCGCCGACCACGGGCAGCTCGATCGCGGCGAGGTGCACGCGGATCTGGTGCGTGCGGCCGGTCTCGAGGCGGATTGTGAGCAGCGCGTAGGGTGGCACGATCTCGGCGATCTCGAAGTGCGTGAGCGCGTCGCGCGGCGTCTCGGTGTCGAGCGATTGGCGCGTCGGGTCGTTGCGGTCACGGCCGATCGGCGCCTCGACACGCCCCGACCACGACTTCGGCCGCCCCTTCACGAGCGCGGTGTACTCGCGCTCCAGCGTCCGCTTCTGCACGAGCTTCTGGAGCCGCTTGTACGCCTCCTCGGAGCGGGCGACGACGAGCAGGCCCGACGTGTCCTTGTCGAGGCGGTGCACGATGCCGGGCCGGTCGAGCTCGCCGCCGGCGGCGCCGTGCGCGACGAGCGCGTTCGCGAGCGTGCCACCGGCGATCCCGGCGCCCGGATGGACGACGAGCCCGGCGGGCTTGTCGACGATCAACAGGTGCTCGTCCTGGTACGGGATCGTGAGCGCGATGTCCTCACCGACGATGCCGCCGAGCGGGGCCTCACGTAGCTCGATCTCGATCTCCTCCCCGCCGACCAGGCGGTAGCTTTTCGGCCGGGTGGTGCCGTCGACGAGCGCTGTCTGCAGCGCCCGCTCGGCGGCGGCGCGCGAGCCGATCTGGGGGAGGGCGGCGAGGAAACGGTCGAGCCGTTCACCGGCCGCCTCGGGCGGGACGACGATGGTGTCGCCGGTCACGAGCGCGTCGCCCTGGTGCCGAGCCGCGCCGGCCGTGCCGGGCGCTCGGAGAGGAGGAACGCGACGACGAGCAGCACCACGCCGATCGTGATGAAGGAGTCGGCGAGATTGAAGGTCGGCCAGTGGTCGACAGCGATGAAGTCGGTGACGTGGCCGAGCCGGAGCCGGTCAGTCAGGTTCGCAAGGCTGCCGCCGGCGAGCAGGCCGAAGGCGGGCGCAAGCACGGGGTGCCGGGCCCCGGAGCGCGCGAAGACCATCAGCATCCAGGCGATGGCGACCGCCGTCAGGCCGATCACGACCGGCACGGCACGCGAGAACAGGCCGAACGCGATGCCAGAGTTGGGGATGTGGCGAATCGACAGCGGCCCGACGACGTGAACGACGTCGTCCAGCGCGAGGGTGCTGCGCACGGCGAGCTTCGTCACCTGGTCGGCGGCGAAGGCCGCGCCCGCGATCAGGCCGAGGCTCACCCACTGATGGTGCGTCGCAGCAACGCTGACCTCGGCCGCGGAGACGTGCACCGACCCCTCCGGCGTCGACCCGATCCGGATCTCGGCCGGGCGGGCAGGCTCGCTCAACGACGCTCCGCGAGGCGCTTGCAGTCGATGCAGAGGTCGGTGTAGGGCAGCGCCTCGAGCCGGGCGTCGGCGATCGGCTTGCGGCAGGTCCCGCACTGGCCGAAGGTGCCGGCAGGGATGCGTGCCAGGGCGGCGTCAATCGCGGCGAGCATGCTCTCGGCGCTGTCGCCGAGCGTCGAATCGATCTCGCGCTCGACGGCGACGACCGAAGGGTCGGCGACATGGTTGTCGCTCGACTCCGAGCCCTCCGCGTCGTGGCGCTCACGGGTGAGCAGGTCAAGTGCGGCGGCAACGCGCACCCGCTCGTCGAGCAGCCGGCTCTTCATCGTCTCGACATCGATCGTCATCGAAGCTCCTTGTCCGTCAGTGTCGTGAGCCGGCGATCGGCCTCTGCCTGGTCGATCCCTGCCAGCTCGACGACCTTGTCCTGCGCGGTATGCCCGGTGAGCAGCTCGACGCTTGCGCGCGGCACGGCGAGGCTGGTGGCGATCAGGTCGAGCACGGCAGCATTGGCCCGGCCGCGTTCGGGCGCGGCCGCGACGCGCACCTTCCACGCCTCGCCGTAACGCCCGACCAGCTCGGAACGCTTGGCGCCCGGAGTGACCCGGAGCAGTAGGCGAGTGGACGGCGGCATGCCGTCAAGTATAGGAGCCGCCCGGCGGGGGCTCAGGCTGCGCGGAAGCCGGAGCCCTGGCGCTCGGCGTCGGCAAGCGCGTGCTCGGCAGTGTCGTCGAGGCCGCCGGCGCGCGTTGCCGCGGTGGCACCGGTGTCGGTGACCGGCCGCGCCGGCGCGGCGCGATCGTCGCCCGTGGCGTCGGCAACGGTGGCCAGGGCCGAGCTCAGCAGCGCCCGGATCCGCCGGGCCTCTTGCAGCAGCGTGGCATGCTCGCGCTCTGCCTCGCGGGCGATCGAGCGGGCCTCGGAGCGGGCCTCGTCGAGGATCACCTGCGCCTCGCGGCGCGCTCGCTCGCGCAGGTCGGCCGACGCGGACTCGGCCGAGACGAGCGTGCTGCGCAGCACGGCCTCCATCTCGCGGTAGCGGGCGAGGTCGTGATCGAGTGCCTCCACCTTGTCGGCGAGATCGGCGCGGCCACGCCACACGACCTCGAAGCTGTCGACGATGTCGGCGAGCAGGCGATCGACGGCCTCGCGCTTGTAGCCGACGCCACGCCCCAGACGGACGTGACGGATCTCAACGGGAGTGAGGGACATGGCTCCTCCTTAGCGAAGCTGATCGATGACGAGGATGACGAGGCGCTCGATGAGACCGAGGGCGAGCAGGCCCACGATGGGCGAGAGGTCGAGCGGGCCGAGCGACGGCAGGAAGCGCCGGAAGAGACGGAGGTACGGCTCACAGATGTCGTAGAGAAAGCGCTGCACGCGCACGAGCGAGCTCGGCATGCGCCGGATCCACGACGACAGGATGTACGCGAGCAGGGCGAACTGGTAGACCGAGAAGAAAACGACGACGAAGCGCTCGATCGAGCCCACGGCAGAGCCGAGCAAGCCGATAGTGGCAAGAGAGACGCCCATACGCAGGCTGCTTTCGCGCTACGCGGGCCGGCTCCTTCCGCTGCCTAGCCGGGGCAGCTCGGGCCGGGCACCTCTACGCCTGGTTGTAGAAGCCGCGCTCGACCAGCCGGGCCCGCTCCTCAGCGGAGACCTCGACGTTGCGCGGAGTGAGCAGAAAGACCTTGTCGGCGACGCGCTGCATGCCGCCTTCAAGCGCGTAGGTAAGACCGCTGGTGAAGTCGATCAGGCGCTTCGACAGCTCCTGGTCGGCGCCCTGGAGGTTCAGGATGACCGGGACGCCGCTCTTGAATTTGTCGGCGATCTGCTGAGCGTCGTTGAAGCTGCGTGGGACGACGAGATGCACCTGAACGTTGGGGCCTGCACTGGGCGCGGCCTGGAGCCTGGCCGTCCGCTGCTGCTGGATGCGTCCGAGCGAGCGGGGCCGGCTGACCTCGGCCGCCTCCTCGCCACTGCTGTCGGTCCAGTCGTCGAACTCCTGGCGGCGCCGTGGCTGCAACCGGCGCACGTTGGCGCGCTCGCGGTCGGAGTAGGTGCGCTCGAGCTCCTCGTTCGTGACGAAGCCGTCCTCGTCCCAGTCCTCGTCTTCCTCGGCGATGCCGAAGTAGACGAGCGTGCGCGACCAGATGTCAGCCAGAGCCATCCGTCGAATCGTAACCCCCGCAGCGGAAGCCCCGCATGGCACACCTGCGCAACGGCAGTCGCGTCACCGCCGGCTCAGGGGCGGAAGAGGGCGCTGCCGACGCGGATCAGCGTCGCGCCCTCCTCGACGGCGACCCTCCAGTCCTGGGTCGTCCCCATCGACAGCTCGGCGAGGCCGTGCTCCGCGGCGAGCTCGCGCAGGCGCCGGAAGTACGGCCGCGAGGCCTCCGCACCGTCGGCGAGCGGCGGCATCGTCATCAGCCCGCGGACGTCGCTGCCGAGGGCGAGCAGGGCGGCCAGATCGGCCGGAGCGACCCCCGACTTCGACTCCTCGCCCGAGAGGTTGACCTCGACGAGCGCGGGCACCGTGAGCCTGGTCGCCGCCGCCTCGGAGGCGACCGAGTGGACAAGCTCGCAGGTGCGGTTCAGTGCCTTCGCCTTGTTGCTCTGCAGGTGGCCGATGAAGTGCCAGCGGAAGGCGGCGCCGTAGAGGGCGTGCTTGCGCTCGAGGTCCTGGGCGCGGTTCTCGCCGACGACGGCCACGCCAGCCGCGGCCAGCACTGCCATCAGGTCGTCCGGGACGTACTTGGTCGCCACGACGACGGTGACGCCGGGCCCTGCCTCGGCACACAGAGCCTGGTAGCGCTCGCGTACGCGCTCCGCAACGAGGCTGGTGACGAGCTCAACCAACGAGCCCGATCACACCCTGCCGGCCGGTGCGGCCGGCGTCGCGCCGATGGGAGAAGAAGAGCTCGGGATGGCACGCCGTGCAGCAGTCGTAGCGGTCGACCTCGGTGACGCCGGCGGCGCGCAGGGCGAGCTCGGCAGCGGCCGGCAGGTCGAGGTGGCGGCCGTGTAGGACGCTGTCACCGAAGACCGTGCGAAAGCGCTCGGCGACGTCGCTACCGACCTCGTAGCAGCAGTGGCCGATCCCCGGCCCGATCGCGGCGCGCAGCGGGGCGCTCGCGGCGCTGCCGTCGGTGGGCACGCCGAGGCCCGTCCCGGACGCGGTGCGCAGGGCCAGCGCGCCCTTTTCGACGATGCCTGCGAGCAAGCCACGCCAGCCGACGTGCAGCAGCGCGAGCGCCGGGTGGTCGGGGTTGGCGCCGGCCAAGCCCGTGCGTGCGAGCGCGACCGGCAGGCAGTCGGCGGTGACGAGCAGCATCGCCTGGCCGGGCTCGTCGCTCCAGAGGCCGTCGCACTTGTCGAAGTCGGCGGCGCCCGGGGTGGCGATGCCGCGCGCCGTCGCCTGCGCGACGTGTGCGCCGTGCTGCTGGCGGGCCATGGTCGCGCGGGCCGGGTCGGCACCGATCGCCGCGCACAGGCGCCGCCGGTTCTCGACGACCGCCTCCGGGTCGTCCGCAGTGAGCGCACCGACGTTGAGCGAGCTGTACGGGCCGTCGCTGACGCCCCCGCTGCGCGTCGAGAAGGCCACCTGATAGGGGCCGGGCACTGCCCAGCGGATCGGCGCGACGGTCACCGGCTCAAGCTAGCTCGCCGTCGGGTCCGGCGCCGGCGGCGCCGGCGGCCGGCACCGCGGCCGGCGTTGCCACGGGCGCGGCTGCGGCGATCAGCTCGCGGGCGGCCGCGAGCTCGGCGTCGCGCCCGGCAAGCTCACCGTTGAGCTTACGGCGACGCAGCGTGTCGAGCACCTCCCCCACGCGCGGCGACTGGGCAAGCCCCAGCTCGGCCAGCTCCGCGCCGCCGATCGAGAGGCGGACGTCGCGCCAGGATGTGAGGTAGGCGCGCAGGGCCGGGCTCTCCTCGAGCGCGAGCGCGACCAGGGCGACGTCGGCCGGGTACGGCTCGGCGAGGGCGACGACCTCGGCGGGCGTCGCATTGCGGCTACGCAGGGCCCGCACCAGGCGCGGCGCCACGACCACGGCGGCGGCGATGGCGTCGGCGTCACGGCGACGGATCTTGAGCCGGTGGAGCAGCGCGTAGGCCTCGTCGGCGGCCAGCCTCCGGGCCGCGGCGGCCAACCCGAGCCGCCAGGCCGGCACCTCGGGGGCCAGCTCGGCGCCCAGCACGCGGAGCCGCTCGACGAGGTCGACGGTGTCGGGGTCGGTCGCGAGCGCCGGGTCGACAGCGGCGGCCGCGCCGAGCTCGCCGAGCCGGGCGAGCCCGCGGCCGGGGTGCGCGTCTTCGAGGATCGCGACCAGCTCCTCGCGCAGTCGGGCGCCCGAGAGGTCGCCGACAAGGCCCATCTCGATGCACGCGCGGGCGAGCCGCTCGGTGCGCTCGTCCATGCGGAAGCCGTAGCGCGTCTCGTAGCGCACGGCGCGGAAGAGCCGGGTCGGGTCCTCGATGAACGAGAGGTTGTGCAGGACGCGGAGCGTGCGGGCGGCCAGGTCACGCCGGCCG
>JANXXF010000288.1 GCA_025350775.1 Actinomycetes bacterium | reverse complement strand
GCGTCGCGCTCGATCGCGACCACCAGGTCGCCCCCGCCGAGGTGCACGGTCACCGGCGACTCGCACCAACCGTGCGCCACCGCTGCGCCCGCCACCGCCGTCGCGCTCGACCCCGATGCGAGGGTCTCCCCCGCGCCCCGTTCCCAGACACCGACTGTGACGTCGTGCGGGCCGTCGACACGCACGAATTGGACGTTGGTGCGCCGGGGAAAGCGCGGGTGCGTCTCGACGAGCGGGCCGAGGCGGCGCAGCTCGGCGCGGTCGGGCTCGCGGCGGATCACGGCGTGCGGATTGCCTACCGACACGGGCGTGAGCTCGACCGTCTCTCCCGTCACCCCCAGCTCGATCGTCTCGACCGCGCCCACCTCGACCCGGCCGAGCATCGTCTCGACGAGCAGCCCGCCCTGCATGCGCGCCGTGACGACGCGGGGGCCGACGCGCACGGTGACCTCGGCGCTACCGCTGCGCCGGGCCAGCCAGCGGGCGGCGATGCGCGTGCCGTTGCCCGAGAGCTCGGCGGTCGAGCCGTCGGGGTTCCAGATCACGACCTCGGCCTCGGGCCCGGCCACCGTCACGATCTCGAGAATGCCGTCCGAGCCGACGCCGAAGTGGTAGTCGCAGATGCGACGAACACGGTCGGGCGTCAGCGGCCAGAGGAGGTCGGCCCGCTCGACGAGGAGGTAGTCGTTACCGAGCCCGTGCCATTTGGAGAGTCTCATCGCAGATCGCGGCCGGTGGCCGCTCGGCATCCACGGTAACGAGTCCGGGGATCTTTCGCATCCAGATGCGCTGACGGCGCGCGTACTGCCGGGTGCGAACGGTGACCGACTCGATCCACTCGTCGCGCTCCAGCTCCTGCTCGGTCTCGCGCAAGCCGATCATCTGGCGGGCCTGCTCGGAGAGCTCGGCGGCGAGCGCGGCCCGGGCCTCGTCGGGGCCACCGCGCTCCCACATCTCCGCGGTGCGCACGCCGATCCGCCGTGACAGCTCGTCCCGCCCGACTTCGAGCCCGACCACGAGGGACGGCAGGCGGGTCGTCTTCGACCACAGCCGGTCGCGCTCGGGCGTGAGCGTCTTCCCCACAGCGTGCAGCTCCAGCGCGCGGATCACACGGCGGCTGTCGTTCGGATGGAGAGCGGCGGCGGCATCGGCATCGCGGCGGGCCAGCTCGCGGTGAGCCTCCACCGGGCCGAGCTGACGGTGCAGGGCCTCCATCTCCTCGCGCAGCCCGGGCCGCGGCGCCGGGGGCAGGTGGAGCTCGGCAAGGGCGGCGCGCAAGTAGAGCCCGGTGCCGCCCGCGACGACAGCGATCTGCCCGGACTCGGCGATCTCGTCGATCGTGGCGTGCGCGAGCGCCTGGTACTCCCCCACCGAGCCGCTGTACGAGAGCGGCCAGATGCCGACGAGCCGGGTCTCGCGCTCGGGCTGGTTGGTGAGGATCGGGACGCCGGCGTAGCACTGCATCGAGTCGCAGGAGACGACCACGCCGTCGACGGCGGCGGCGATCGCTTCGGCAACGGCCGTCTTGCCCGACGCGGTGGGGCCGAACACGGCGATCACCGAGGGCAGGCCATCGGCCCTTGCAGGGGCTGCCGGCGAAGCGGCCGGTGCAGTCGTGTCGGCGCGGGCGGCGCCCGGCATGGGCCTCTGTGTCGGATTCCTCCCGGGAGCGGTCGACCGCGGCCCGCCCGCTGTGGCCTCCCGGGCGCGTCCGGCCTTGCGCTGGGCACGGCTGCCGCCGGGCGGAGTCACGCGGTCACGGCGCCCGCGACGGCGCCCGCACCCAGCGTCGTGCCGGGCGCAACCTGCGCGCCGCGCAGCGTCGTCGAGCTCGCACCCTCGATACGCACGTCGACGAGGTCGCCGGCCGCCGCCGCGCCGGTGAAGTTGACGGTGGTGTTGCGCCGCGTGCGGCCGCGCAGGACGCTCTCGTCGGTGCGGCTCGGGCCTTCGACGAGCACCTGCTCGATGCGCCCGACGCGCTCCTGGTTGCGCTCCCGGGCGATGCGTTGCACGACCGCGATCACGCGCTCGATGCGCTCGCTCTTCACGGCAGCCGGCACCTGGTCGGGCATCGCTGCCGCGTCGGTGCCCTGCCGCGGCGAGTAGACGAAGGTGAAGGCGCTGTCGAAGCGCACCTCCTCGATCACGTCGAGGGTCTCGCGGAAGTCGTCCTCGGTCTCCCCGGGGAAGCCGACGATGATGTCAGTGCCGAGCGCAAGGTCAGGGATGGCGCCGCGCAGCTCGGCGACGAGCGCCAGGTAACGCTCCTGCGTGTAGGTGCGCCGCATCAGCTTGAGCAGCCGCGACGAGCCGGACTGGAGCGGCAGGTGCGCGTGCTCGCAGACGGCCGCGCACTCGGCCATCGCCTCGATCACGGGGCTGCGGAAGTCCTTGGGATGCGGGCTCGTGAAGCGGATGCGCTCGATGCCGTCGATGGCGTCGCAGGCGCGCAGCAGCTCGCCGAACTCGGTACGGACAGCGGGCAGCAGGTCGCGGCCGTACGAGTTGACGTTCTGGCCGAGCAGTGTGATCTCGCGGACGCCGTCGCGGGCGAGTGTGGCGACCTCGGCCACGATGTCGCCGGGCCGGCGGCTCTGCTCGCGGCCGCGCACGGCCGGCACGATGCAGTAGGAGCAGGTCGAGTTGCAGCCCATCGAGACCTGCACCCAGGCCTGGAAGCCGCGCTCGCGGTGTGCCGGCAGGTCTCCGGCGAACGACTCCCACTCGCCGAAGCGGCCGCGCGGTGCATGGCCGCCGGCGCCGACCCAGTCGCCGAGGTGCGGGATCGAGCCGGGCCCAAAGGCGACGTCGACGTACGGGTACAGCTCGAACAGCCGCTCCTTTTGCGCCTCGGCATAGCAGCCGCCGACGGCGATCACCTTGAGGGGATCGCGGGCCTTCAGCGCCGCCGCCTGCGCGAGGTGCGCGGCGAACTTCTGGTCAGGCTTCTCGCGGATGGTGCACGTGTTGAAGACGAGGACGTCGGCGTCGTCCTGCGTGGTCGCCTCGCCCAGCCCCAGCTCCTCGAGCATGCCCTTGATGCGCTCCGAGTCGTGAGCGTTCATCTGGCAGCCGAAGGTCGTGAGGTGGTACCGCTTCATCGCTTCGAAGATGGTAGCCCGCGGGGCTACTTGGCGTACTCGACAGCCCGGGATTCCCGGATGACCGTCACCCTGATCTGCCCGGGGTATTCGAGGCGGCTCTCGATCTCGCGGGCGATCTCGAGCGAGAGCAGCGACGCGGCGTCGTCGTCGATCTCCTCGGGCTTGACGATGACCCTGATCTCGCGGCCGGCCTGCAGCGCGTACGCCTTCTCGACGCCGGGCTTCTGCTGGGCGATCTCCTCGAGCGCGGAGAGCCGCTTGACGTACGACTCGAGGCCCTCGCCGCGCGCTCCCGGCCGCGTGGCGGAGATGGCGTCGGCGGCGATCACGAGGACGGCCTCGACCGTCTGTGGCTGCACCTCGTAGTGGTGCGCCTGGATCGCGTGGATGACGTGCTTACTCTCGCCGTAGCGGGTCGCCAGCTGGGTGGAGATCTCCGCATGCGAGCCCTCAACCTCGTGTGTCATCGCCTTGCCGATGTCGTGCAGCAGCGCTGCGCGGCGGGCCGTGCGGACGCTGGCGCCCAGCTCGGCGGCCATCAGGCCCGCGAGGTGCGAGACCTCGAGCGAGTGCCGCAGGACGTTTTGCCCGTAGCTCGTCCGGTACTTCAGCCTGCCGAGCGCCCGGGCGAGCTCCTCGTGGACGTCGCCGCAGTTGGCCTCGAGCACCGCCTGCTGCCCAGCCTGGAGGATGTGCTCCTCCAGCTCGGCCTTCGACTGGTAGTACATCTCCTCGATCCGGGCGGGATGGATGCGCCCGTCCTCGAGTAGCTTCTGCACGGTCATCTTGGCGATCTCGCGGCGGATGCCGTCGAAGGACGAGAGAACGACGGCGTTGGGCGTGTCGTCGATGATCACGTCGACTCCGGTCACGTGCTCGAGGGCGCGGATGTTGCGGCCCTCGCGCCCGATGATCCGGCCCTTCATGTCGTCGGATGCGAGCTCGACCAGCGAGACGGTGGTTTCGGCCGCGTGGCTGGCGGCGACGCGTTGCAGGGCGTCGGCGACGAGGTTGCGTGCCTTACGCCGGGCGTCGCTCTGCGCCTCCTCGTCGAGGACGCGCGCCCGGCGGGCGAGCTCGTGGCGGATCTCGTCGGCCGAGCGGGCGACCAGCTCGTCGCGCGCCTGCACCTGGCTGATGCCCCCGATGCGCTCCAGCTCGCGCAGCTCCTTCAGGCGCGCCTCCGTCAGCTCCTGTTGGAGCTGCTTGGCGTGTGCCTCACGATCGGCGATGCCCTGCTCGCGACGGCCGACCTCGGTTCCACGTCGCTCCACGTCCGACTCCTGCGCGCGCACGCGCTCCTCGGCGCGCGCCACCTCCTCGCGGCGCCGCTCCAGATCGCGCTCCGTCTCGGTGCGCAGCTGCAGCGCGCTCTCGCGTGCCTCGATCAACGCCTCGCGACGGATCGTCTCGACCGCGCGCTCCGTCTCGGTGACGATCGCAGCCCGCCTGCGCTCGGCCTCTCCCAGGCGCGACGCGCCGAGGGCGCGCAGCGCCACCGCCATCCCGCCGATCCCGCCGGCGAGCCCGATGAGTATCCCAACCACGACGAGCATGGGCAGCTCCAGGTCTCTCACCCGCCCGTAGGCGGGTGCAACGCTCACTTGTCCGCGGCTCGTGCCGCGGGGCCCATTCCGTCATCTCCCCCGCCCAGGGGGCGCTCTTCGTGCGACTGCGGGGCCAGCACGACCCGGTTCACCGGGTGGGTGCGACCTCCAGTGGCTGTCAGTCGGATGCTTCGGCTCTTGGCACAACGTTCGGCATCAGGGTTTCAAGTCTACGAAAAAGCGTTATTGAGCAGGGGAAAATGATGAATGCAGCCGACGTATCCTACTCGCTATCGCCGCCACCTGCAATGAACGCTTCGACTGTCTCCTCGTCGAACCCGCGGCGGGCGAGTGCGTGGGCCGCGCGGACAGCGTCATCGCGGCGGGCGCTGAAGCGCAGTGCGCGCGGCAACTCCGGCTCCAGCGTGGCAAGAGCTGCCTCGATGTCGTCGCCCGGGAGTCCCCGCCGCTCGAGGTCTGCCCGGATCGCAAGGTTGCCGTACCCGCGCGCAGCGAGCTGCTCGGCGCGGGCCCGGGCGACCCGCCGGTCGTCCTGGAGGCCGGCCCGAGCCACAGCAGCGAGCGCCTCCTCGCGATCGCGCGGCGCAATGTTTCGTCGCTGCAACCGCTCGCTGAGCTCGGCCCGCGTCAGCTCGCGCCGGGCAAGCGCGCTGCCGGCCGCGCCGAGCGCCGCCAAGCGCCGCCGCTCCCGTGCGACGGCCGCGGCCCGCGGCCGACCCAGTTCGACCCCCGGCGCCAGGCCTGCCCGC
>JANXXF010000252.1 GCA_025350775.1 Actinomycetes bacterium | reverse complement strand
CTCGACGATTGCGCTGATCGCTGCACTCATCGGTGGTACGCGCTACTTTCTCGGGCCGCTCGTCGGAGCGATCTTCTACATCTATCTCTTCGACACCGTCGCCCAGACCTCCGGCACCCTCGGCACCCTCTGGCAGGCATTGCTGGGCGTGTTCGTGCTGGCTGTCGCGCTCGCGTTCCCGGGCGGGATCGTCGGCCTCATCCACCTCCTGCTGGCGTACGGCGTCGGCATCGCTCGCAAGCTGCGAGGGGTTCCCATGCACGCCCCCGACCAACCGCATACGGCGGCAGTGATGGAGGCTGTCCATCTGCCTGAGGTTGGCGAGGTTATGGCCCCCGCCGGCATTGCCGTGGACGCCCCGATCGTCCTCGAGGTGACCGGGCTGACGAAGCGCTTCGGTGGCCTCGTGGCCGTCAACGATGCCTCCCTCACCGTGCGCAAGGGCTCGATTCACGCGATCATCGGGCCGAACGGCGCCGGCAAGTCGACGTTCTTCAACCTCGTTACCGGCCTCTACAAGCCCGATGCCGGCACCGTCGTGCTCGACGGAGTGGACGTCACCGGCCGGCCGTCTTGGCGGCTGATCAAGCGTGGCATGGGCCGCTCGTTCCAGCAGACGAACCTCTTCTGGACGCTCACCTCCGAGCTCAACCTCACGGTTGCCGGATCGGCGGTGCAGGATTCCACGTACAAGCCGTACGGCTCGCATCCGCAGGACATCAAGGATCGCACGGCCGATCTCCTCGCGCGGATGGGCCTCTCGGCGTTCGCGAAGCTGCCGGCGTCGCAGCTCTCGCACGGCGACCAGCGCTCGCTCGAGATCGCGACCGCGCTGGCGGTCAACTCGACGATCCTGATGCTGGACGAGCCCACAGCGGGCCTCTCTCCGCCCGAGACGCGCGTGGCCGTCGCGCTGATCCAGAAGATTGCGCGCGATCGTGGCCTCACCGTCGTGTTCGTCGAGCACGACATGGAGGTCGTGTTCGCGATCGCCGACCGGATCACCGTCCTCCACCGCGGCAGCGTGCTGGCCGAGGGGACGCCCGAGGAGATCCGTCGCGATCCGAAGGTGCGCGAGGCCTACCTGGGCGAGGACTTCCCCGAAGGAGCGGAAGGCTGATGGGCGCAAGCAACGGTGCCGCTGCACTCGAGGTCACGGGCCTCGAGGCGTTCTACGGCAAGAGCCAGGTCGTCTTCGGCGTCGGCTTCAGCGTGAACCACGGTGAGATCGTGACGCTGCTGGGTCGCAACGGAGCGGGCAAGACCAGCACGCTCGGCGCTATTACCGGAGTCGTGACTTCGAAGGCGACCGGGCTCCGCGTGGACGGTCACGACGTCCGGCACCTGCCCTCCTTCAAGCGGTCGCGCTCCGGGATTGCGATGGTGCCGTCCGGCTCGCGCGCCTTCCCCAACCTCACCGTGCACGAGAACCTCTCGATGGTTCGCGGGCAGGGCTCGCGGGAAGGCTGGGGTATCGACGACGCCTACGACTTCTTCCCGAAGCTGGGCGAGTTGAAGGACTCCCAGGGCGGTCAGCTCTCCGGCGGCGAGCGGCAGATGCTCGCGATCGCGCGGGCCATGGTCGCTCGGCCGACCGTGCTGATGCTGGACGAGCCGAGCGAGGGGCTGGCCCCGCTGATCGTCGCGCATATCGGCAAGCTGCTGCGCCAGTTGGCCAACGACGGCCTCGCCGTGCTGCTGACCGAGCAGAACCACCGCCTGGCGCTGGCGATCGCCGACCGTGCCTGCTTCATCGAGAAGGGCGAGATCGCCTGGTCGGGCTCCGCCAAGGATGCCCGCTCGGACGAGGTCATTCACCGCTACCTCGCGGTGTAGCGGTGCCGGCGGGTCAGCGGCGGCCAGGGCGGGCCACAGCGACGTAACAGCCAGGGCGGGCCACCGGGGTGCGTCAGGCGTCGGTCTCGACGCGCGGGCCGCGGACGGCCAGCAGGACGAGGTCGTCGGCGGCGCCGGTGTTCGTGAAGACATGCCGGGCGTTCGGCGGGACGTATATGAAGTCGCCGGGGCCGACGTCGTGCGTCACGCCGTCCAGCGCCAGCCGGCCCTGCCCGCTGAGGATGTAGTTGGCCTGCACCCAGGCGTGGACGTGGTCGGGGCTGATGCCGCCGGGGGCGATGCGGACGCCGCGGAAGTCGAACTGGCCCGTTCCCTCGGCGAGATCGAGCAGGGGCAGCCCGGTGACGCCGTGCGCCCCGTCGCCGCTGATCGCAGCGGGCTGTGAGTCGGCGATGTTCATGACCTTGGCACGGGAGTCTGACATGCCGCGAGGTTACCAAACAGTGTCGGCCGGTCGAGGCGGATAGAGTGCGTCTGGCCATGCCGCACGCCACCGCCCCCGAGCTACGCGAGTTCGCCGAGCGCGTGCTGGGTGCGGCCGGGCTCGCTCCGGCGCATGCTGCCTCGGCGGCCGCCGGCCTCGTCGCGGCGAACCTTCGCGGCGTCGACAGCCATGGCGTGCTGCGGCTCACCCAGTACGTGGCATCGATCGAGGGCGGCGAGATCGAGCTAGACCCGGACGTGCGAGTCGTCTTCCGGCGCGGCTCGACCGCGCTCGTCGACGCCGGCGGCGGGTACGGCTTCGCGCCGGCGCAGCTCGCGATGGACACCGCGATCGAGCTGGCGCGGGAGCACGCCATCGGCTTCGTCGGGGTACGCGGGAGCCACCATTTCGGCATGGGTGCCAGCTACGTGCTGCGGGCGGCGGAAGCTGGCCTCATCGGCTGGCTGACGACGACGTCGCAGCCGGTCGTCGTGCCGACAGGCAGCGCGGTGCCGGTGGTCGGGAACAATCCGATCGCCTACGCGATCCCGCGACAGGCTCCGCACCCGCCGATCCTGCTGGACATGGCGCTCTCGGAGGTCGCGTTCGGCAAGATCCGCCTGGCCGCCGCCGAAGGCAGGCCGATTCCGCTCGGCTGGGGCTTCGACGCACAGGGGCGCCCCACCACCGACGCCTCCGCTGCGCTCGCCGCCGAGGCGCTGGCGCCCACCGGCGGGCACAAGGGCTCCGGGCTGGCGATCGTCGGTGAGGTGCTTGCCGGGGTGCTCACAGGCTCGCCGTTCGGGCTCGCGTCACATGCGCATGCGCACCGCTCGGGCGGCGTCGGGCATCTGCTGACGGCGATCGACCCGGCGGTGTTCGTCACGCGCGAGGAGTTCGAGGCCGGGGTGGAGGAGCTCGTCACACAGCTCAAGTCGGCCACTCGCGCCGAGGGCGTGAGCGAGCTGCTGCTGCCCGGTGAGATCGAACGGCGCACCGAGGAGGCCCGCCGCGCGGGCGGCATCCCCGTCTCGGATGAGCTGACGACGAAGCTGGCCGCGCTCGCCGCCCGGCTGGGCGTCGAGCCGCCGGCCTGGGCCTAGCCGCCACGAGGGCGCTGGTGCGCCCCGGGCGCCAGGCGGACGGGCGTTAGCTGCTCCGCCGCCGCGCCCGCTCCGCTACGGTCGCGCCCAGGTCGATCGCCAGCTCGTAGCTCCGCGGGTCGTCGAAGACGACGCCGTAGGCCGAGAGCGCCAGCTCGACCGTCGCGAAGTCGTCGAGCACGTCGTCGCGCACCGCCTGGGGATCGCGGTCGAGCGGGTCGCCGTAGCCGGCGCCGCACGGTGACTCGATGCGGATGACGCCGCCGGCGGGCACGGGCACGCCGGTCATCTTTGCGTACAGCGGCTGCTCGTCCGGGGTGCCCGGGTTCATGGTGATCGCGCCGGTGCGGCCGTCGGCTCCGCCGAAGATCCCGCGCGGCGGGTCGGTGTGGCGGTCGCCCTCCACCGAGAAGGTGGTGTCGACGAGCATGCGGTTCTCGCGCACGATGCCGATGCCGCCGCGCCAGCGACCCGGTGCCGCAGCGACCGGCTGCAGCTCGTAGCGCTCGCAGCGGATCGGGAAGCGCGTGTCGAGCTCCTCGATCGGGTTGTTGCGCGTGTTCACCATCAGGTTGTCGACAGAGTCCATCGCATCCTTGCCGCACCGCCCGCCCGAGGCGCCCTCGTTCACCTCGAGGTAGATCCAGTACTGCCTGACGCGCTCGTCGAAGCCGGAGTATGCGCAGAAGTGGATCGCCGCCGAGTTGCCGGCCGTCACCCGCTCCGGAATCACTTCGGAGAGCGCGAGGATGGTGTTGTCGATCACCCGTTGGATCTGGCAGAAGCGGCTGAAGCAGGAGCGCGGGAAACGCGGGTTGTAGATCGTGCCCTTCGGTGCGATCACCGTGACGGGGCGGAAGATGCCGTCGTTCTGCGGCACGGGGTGGTCGATCAGCACCTCGTCCAGGAGCAGGGTGCGGATGACGTAGTAGGCGGCGACGAGCAGAGAGCCCTCGAACGGGACGTTGAAGCCCGTCGGCACCTCGGCGTTCGATCCGGTCAGGTCGATCGTGATCGAGTCGCCCTCGACGATGACGCTCGTCTCGACGCGCAGCCGGACGCCGCGGTTCTTCGCGTCGTCGTCGAGCCAGGCGGTCGGCGCCGTGTAGACGCCGTCGGGGATCTTCTCGATCTCGGCACGCAGCATCCGCTCCGAGTAGTCCATCCACTCGTAGGCGGCGCTCATCACCGTCTCCACGCCGTAGCGCGCGAGCAGCTTGTGAAAACGCTCCGCGCCGAGCTGGCAGGCGCCCAGCATCGCGCCGAAGTCGCCACGATTCATCTGCTCGGTGCGGACATTGTCGAACATCATGCGGTCGATGTCGACGTTGAGGACGCCGCCGCGGTACCAGCGCAGCCCGTTGTACAGCTTCGCCTCGGCATACACGTCGAACGCGTCGGCATTGAGACCAGGGAACGAGCCACCGACATCGAGCACGTGCGCGGTCACCCCGGCGAAGCCGAGCAGCTCACCCTCGTGGAAGATCGGCACCGCGATCGCGACGTCGGGCGAGTGCGACGCGCCGAGGTACGGGTGATTGTGGACGATCACATCGCCCTCCTCGATGTCGCCCTCGAGGCGATGCATGAAGCCACGGATGTACCAGGGCAGTGAGCCGATGTGGAGCGGGGTCGTGTCCGACTCGCAGATCTCGCGGCCCTGCGCGTCGAAGATGCCGGCGCCGAGGTCCTCCGACTCCCGGATGATCGAGCTGTAGCTCATCCGGAAGAGCACGCCTGCCATCTCCTTGGCGATAGCGTGGAAGGCGCCGCCGAGGACGCGCAGCGTCACCGGGTCGACGTGAACGCGCTCGCGTGTGGGCGGCCCTGGTGTGCGTCCGACCTCGTACTCGGTGACCGACATGTGCTGTTCCTTCCAGTCCGGGTGCGCTCCGGATCGCATTCTCTCACGCCTCCCGCACGGGCGCGGTGGGGTGGCGTCGTATGCTGCGACTCGTGCGGGGGCGTTTCTCAGCGGATCTGATGCTCGGGGTCTGCGTCGTCATCTGGGGCTTCAACTTCACGGTGGTCAAGTACGCGACGGCGCACGGCTTCACGCCGCTCGCCTATGCGGGCACGCGCTTCGCGATCTCGGGCGCGATCTTCGCCATCGTCGGCCTCACCCGCAACCTCGGGCCCAGCCTGCCACGCCGGGATCTCGTCAGGCTCGTGCTCTGGTCGGCCTCCCTGACGACGATGAACCAGGTTGCCTTGCCCTACTCGTTCCAGTACGCGAGCGTCTCCTCGGTTGCGCTGCTCTTCGGCACGTTGCCGGTCTTCGCGGCGGTGTACTCGCTGCTAGGGCGGATCGAGCGGGCAAGCACGCGCATCTGGCTTGCTGCCGCGCTCTCGTTCGGCGGCGTCGCCCTCATCGCGATCGGCACGCACGGCGGGCCGTCCGGGAGCGTCGGCGGCATCCTGCTCGGTCTCGTCGCGCCGGCCACCTTCGCGCTCTACTCGATCGCGCTCGTCCCGCTCGTGCGCAGGTACGGCTCCCTGCAGGTCAACGTGCTGGCTGCGGTGGCCACGCTGCCGCTGCTGCTCTCGGTGACCGGGCCGTCGTTGGTGCACACCGACTGGGGCGCGGTGACGCCGCTCGCGTACTCCGGCGTTGTCTATAGCTCGGTCGCCTCGTACGTGCTGACGAACGTGCTCTGGCTGGTGGCCGTCGGCCGGGTGGGGGCGACCAGGGCATCGCTGTACGCGAACCTGCAGCCGTTCTTCGGCGCGCTGTTCGCCGTGCTGCTGCTGTCCGAGGTGATGGGCCGCTACGAGCTGCTGGGTGGGGCCGCCATCGCCGGCGGGATCGTGCTGTCGCGCACCGGCTCGGGGCTGCGGAAGCGGGCTGCGCCGGCTGCGCCCGCGGCAGCGCCGGTCGTCCCCGAGTCTGCCGCCGACGAGCAGCGGTAGCGGCGGATGGAGGCGATCCTGCTCGCCCTGGGCTCCGGCTTCTGCGCCGGTGCGCTGGGGCCGACGCTGCGTTGGGGCCTGCAGCGGCGTCCGGATGCTGCGCTGGGCGCGCTCGCCAGCGTTGCCATCGGGCTGGCCGTCGCCGCGGCGATCGCGACTGCCGGCGGGCAGCTCGGCCACGTCGGCCTCCGCGCCGGCTGGCCCTTCCTCGCGCTCGGCGCCCTCGCGCCCGGCCTCTCACAGGTGCTCTTCGTCCGTGCGATCGAGCGGCTGGGCTCTTCGCGCACCCTCACCGCCGTCTCGGTGGCGCCGCTGTTCGCCGGGATCGCCGCGGTGCTGCTGCTGGGCGAGCCGTTCGGCGCGGCGCTGGCGGTGGGCACCGTGCTGATCGTCCTCGGCGGGGTAACGCTCGGCTGGGAGCGGCAGCGGCCCGCCGGCTTCCGGCCGTCTGGCTTCCTCTGGGCCGCAGGCGCCAAGGGCTCCTATGACGCTCGCGAC
>JANXXF010000238.1 GCA_025350775.1 Actinomycetes bacterium | reverse complement strand
GCCGGCAAGATCACCATCGTGCTCACCAACAAGTCGCCCCTCAAGCACGACCTCGTCGTCGAGACGGGCGAGAAGATCCTTGCCAAGACGCCGATGCTCGCAATGGGCAAGACGGGGTCGCTGACCGTCACGCTCAAAAAGGGCAGCTACGACTTCGTCTGCGACGTCCCCGGACACGAGGATGCCGGGATGAAGGGCACGCTCGTCGTCAGCTAGCGGATCAACCGGAAACGCTGCACGCACGTTGCGCCCTCGGGGCTTTGCGGCCCCGGGGCGCACCCGCGCAGCCATGCAAGTGCGGCCCGGCCGGCCGTTCGTACGGCCCTACCCGGGCCAGCGATTGGTGATCGGCACGCGCCGGTCGCGGCCGAACGCCTTCGGGCGCAGCTTCACCCCGGGCGGTGCCTGCCGCCGCTTGTACTCGGCCAGGTCGACCAGCCGCGTCACGCGCGCCACCAGCTCCGCGTCGAACCCGGCGGCGACCAGATCCTCGCGCGAGCGGTCGCGCTCGACGTACTCCTCCAGCACGCGGTCGAGCAGGCTGTACGGGGGCAGCGAGTCCTCGTCCTGCTGGTTGTCGCGTAGCTCGGCGCTCGGCGGCCGCTCGATCGTCGAGACGGGGATCAGCTCGCGTCCGGCCTGCTCGTTGAGATGGCGTGACAGCCGGAACACGTCGGTCTTGTAGATGTCCTTGAGCAGCGCGAAGCCGCCAGCCATATCACCGTAGAGCGTCGCGTAGCCGACCGACAGCTCCGACTTGTTGCCCGTCGTCACGACGAGCCAGCCGAACTTGTTGGAGAGGGCCATCAGCAGCATCCCGCGCACGCGCGCCTGGATGTTCTCCTCGGTGAGGTCGGGCGCGTGGCCTGCGAAGGGGGCGGCCAGCGCCGTCTCGTAGGCGCCGGCGATCTCGCCGATCGGCAGCTCCAGGAACGAGGTGCCGAGGCTCCCGGCGAGCAGGCGCGCGTCGGTGCGGGTGCCCTCCGACGAGTAGCGCGACGGCATCGTCACGCAGTGCACGCGCTCGCTCCCGAGCGCCTCGACGGCGAGCGCCGCCGTCAGCGCCGAGTCGATGCCGCCCGACACGCCGACGACGATCTCGCGGAAGCGGTTCTTCTCGACGTAGTCGCGCAGGCCCAGCTCGAGCGCCTGGCGCATCTGCTCGAGATCCGACAGCAGCGGCGCCACCACCGGCTCGACGCGGGCGGCGCGCACGCGCTGCGGCCCCAGGTCGACGACCTCGACGGCGGGCAGCTCGCCGCGGTCGCGCAGCAGCGCGCGCCGCCGCACATCGCGCAGCCGCCTTGCCACCGCCGCCGTCGGGTCGATGTCGACGACCAGCAGGGCCTCCTCGAAGCCGGGCGCGCGCGCGATCACGTTGCCCTCGTCGTCGAGCACCAGCGAGTGCCCGTCGAAGACCAGCTCGTCCTGCCCGCCGACGGCGTTGACGAAGGCGACGAAGCAGGCGTTGTCGCGGGCGCGCGTGGCCAGCATCGCCTCGCGCTCGCGATCCTTGCCCACGTGGAACGGCGACGACGAGATGTTGGCGATCAGGTGCGCGCCTGCCAGCGCGAGGTCGGTGGCGGGCGGGCCGGGCTGCCAGATGTCCTCGCAGACGGTGGGCCCGATCAGCGTCTCGCCGGCGCGCAGCAGCACGAGCTCGCGGCCGGGCGCGAAGTAGCGGTCCTCGTCGAAGACGCCGTAGTTGGGCAGGAAGCGCTTGCGGTACACGGCGACGACCTGCCCGTGCGCGAGCACCGCGCAGGCGTTGGCGAGGTCGCGGTCGTACAGCGGCACTCCCACGAGCGCGGTGATGTCACGGGTTTCGCGCGCGAGGGCGGCGAGGGCGCGCTCGGCGGCGTGGATGAAGCTGGGGCGCAGCAGCAGGTCCTCAGGCGGGTAGCCGGTGAGCGCGAGCTCGGGGAAGAGGACGAGGTCGGCGCCGTGGCCGCGGGCCTCCTCGATGCACAGGCGAATGCGCTCGGCGTTGCCGTCGATGTCACCGACGACGGAGTTGAGTTGGGCGAGTGCGAGCCGGATCACAAGAGTTTACGACCGTGAGGCGAAAACCTTGCGCTCACTGTACCAGCCGGGCGATCTCCGTGATGGCCTCGGGATTCTCGACCGAGGAGAGGTCGCCGGGGTCGAGGCCCAGCGCCGCCGCCCGCACCGCGCGCCGCACGATCTTGGCCGATCGCGTTTTGGGGAGGGCCTCAACGAAGATCACCCGTTCCGGCGCAAACGGCTTCCCGAACGCGTCCGCCACGAGCGCGCGGACCTCGCCCGCCAGCGCGTCGCTGCCCTCGTAGCCGGGCGAGAGGGCGCAGAAGACCCAGGCGACCTCGCCCTTGAGCGCGTGCGGGACGCCCACCGCGGCCGCCTCGCGCACCGCCGGGTGCCCGACTGCGGCCGACTCGATCTCGGCGGGGCCGATCCGCTTGCCGGCGATGTTCAGCGTGTCGTCCGAGCGGCCGTGCAGGAACCAGTGGCCATCGGCGTCCACCGTCGCCCAGTCGCCGTGCGTCCAGACGCCGGGGTAGCGGCGCCAGTAGGCGTCGAGATAGCGCTCCCGGTCGTTCCAGAAGCCGCGCGTCATGCCCGGCGACGGCCGCCGGCAGACGAGCTCGCCGACCTCGCCGGTGCCGATCAGCGAGCGGCCCTCCGGATCGAGCACGTCCATGTCCATCCCGGGCACCGGCCCACCGACCGAGCACACCTTGATCGGCTCGACCACGGAGCAACAGAGAAACCCCGCGCCCACCTCGGTGCCACCGCTCAGGTTGATGATCGGCACGCGGCCGCCGCCGACCCGCTCGGCAAGCCAGCGGTACGGCTCCGGGTTCCACGGCTCGCCCGTCGAGATGAAGACGCGCAGCGACGAGAGGTCGGCGGTCGGCTCGCCATACGCGGTCAGGGCGCGCACCAGCGTCGGCGACAGGCCGAGCACCGTCACGCGCTCGGCCTCGACGAGCTGCCACAGCCGGTCGTGCGGCCAGTCGGGTGCGCCCTCCGCGAGCAGCAGCGTGCAGCCGACAGCGCCGCCGCCAACGACGGTCCACGGCCCCATGATCCAGCCGAGGTCGGTGACGAAGTGGAGGACGTCGGCGGGGCCGACGTCGGCGGAGTAGGCGACCTCGCGAGCGACCGAGACGAGGAAGCCGCCGTGCACGTGGACGACGCCCTTCGGCTTGCCGGTGGTGCCGGACGTGTAGGTGAGGAGGTACGGGGTCTCGCTGTCGAGCTCGGCGGCCGGCAGCAGCCCGGGGCTCGGCGCGACCGCCTCGTCCCAGTCGAGGTCGCGCCCCGGGGTGAGCGGGCAGTGGCCGGCGGCCCCGAAGCGGCGCCAGACGATCATCCGCTCGAGCGTGGGCGCATGCGCGGCCGCCTCGTCGGCGATCTCCTTCAGCGGGTGCATCTTGCCCCGGCGCAGCGAGCCGTCGGCGGTGATCAGCACCTTCGCCTCGGCGTCCTGCAGGCGGGCGGCGACGGCAGGCGCCGCGAAGCCCGAGAAGATCGGCGTCTGGATGGCGCCGACGTGGGCGCAGGCGTGTGACGCGATCACGGCCTCGATCGACATCGGCAGGTAGAGCGCGACCCGGTCGCCCCGTTCGACGCCGAGCCGGACGAGCGCCTCGGCCAGGCGCGTCACCTCGCGCGACAGCTCGGCAAAGGTGATGGTGCGGCGGGCCCCGTCCTCGCCAAGCCAGACCACGGCGACGGCGTCGGCGCGCGGGCCTGTGGCCCAGCGGTGCACGCACGCCGTGGCGACGTTGAGCTTTCCGCCCACAAACCAGCGGGCCCAGGCGGGGCCGTCGGAGTCGTCGAGCACGGTGTCCCAGCGCCGCGCGAAGGGGATCGCGAGGTCGTCGATCACGGCGGGCCAGTACCAGTCGGGCTCGGCCGTGGCCTGCCGGACGAACCCGCGGTAGTCGGCGAGGCCGTGGGCGCGCATCAGGCGGGTCACGTTCGCCCGCTCCACGGTCGCGCTGTCGGGGCGCCAGATCACGTCGGTCACGGGCGGAATCTACCGGCTGCAGGAGAGCGCCCCCGGCGCAGGCGGCTCCCGCGTGACCACTCGCTAGACTCGCTGATGTGCGCCGCCTCGCCACAGTCGCCTTGCTCGCCACGCTCGCCGCGCTCGCCGCGGCGGGCCTCGCCGCCGCCATCAGCGTCGCCCGGGCCGGCGACCCGACGGTCGAGAAGCGCTGGACAGCGGCGAAGACTCACGTCACCCTCGTGCTCGGCACCTCGGACTACAGCGCCGGCGACGTCCGCGTCTCCTTCCTCGTGATCGCCGGCGACGGCAGGCTGCTGACCTCCCCGCGGGCCCGCCTCTCGGTGAGCAAAGGGCTCAAGGAGCCGGCATTCACTACCGGGTCGGCCGTGCTCGAGAACACTTCGCCGTCCGGTGCCAGGCTCGCCGCGGACGAGGCCGGCCAGATCTTCGTCGGCCACATCCGGCTGACCGCGCCCGGCACCTACTGGCTACTCGCCGAGCTCGACGGCAAGAGCGTCGCCGGCCTCGGCAACGTCATCGTGCGCGCGCACCCGGAGGCACCCGCCGTGGGCGACCGCGCTCCCGCCTCGCGCACCCCCACCCTCGCGACGACGAAGGACATCGGCAAGCTCACCACGCGCGTCCCGCCCGACCGCGAGCTGCTGCAGGTCTCCATCGCGGACGCGTTGCGCCGCAAGCAGCCGTTCGTCGTCGTCTTCGCAACCCCGAAGTTCTGCTCGAGCCGCACCTGCGGGCCGGTCGTCGATGTCGTCGACGGGGTGCGCAAGCGCTGGGCCGGCACCGCGGTGCGCTTCATCCACGTCGAGATCTACACCGACAACGTCCCGTCGAAGGGGCCCAACAAGTGGGTGCTCGAGTGGAAGCTGCCGACCGAGCCGTGGACGTTCCTCGTCGGCAAGGACGGGCGCGTCAAGGCGCGCATCGAGGGGTCGCTGTCGCAGGGCGAGCTCGCCTCGGCGATCGAGCGCAGCCTCGGCGTGGCCGCACCGCGCGGCTGATCGTCTAGCCTCTCGGCATGGCCGCCACCGTCAAGCTGACCGACCTCGTCACGAGCGGGGGTTGCGCCGCCAAATACCCGGCGGCGCGGCTCGAGCAGCTCCTCGCCGGCTTCATCCCGGCCGAGGCTGAGAACCTGCTGGTGGGGCTCTCGCCCGCCGACGACGCCGCCGTCTACCGGCTCGACGACGAGCGCGCGCTCGTGTTCACGCTTGACTTCTTCCCGCCGCTGGTCGACGACGCGGCGACCTTCGGCGCGATCGCGGCCACCAACGCGTTGAACGACGTGTTCGCGATGGGTGGGACGCCGCTGCTGGCGCTCTCGATCGCGGCCTTTCCCGAGGACCTGCCGTCGCAGGTGCTGGCGGACTGCTTCGCCGCGGCCGACCTGAAGGTGCGGGAGGCCGGCGCGCTGCTCGCGGGCGGTCACACCATCCGCGACCGGGAGCCCAAGTACGGGCTCGCCGTCGTCGGCACGGTGCACCCCGACGCGATCTGGGCGAAGAGCACGGCAGGCCCCGGCGATGTCGTCCTGCTGACGAAGCCGCTGGGGACGGGACTCGTCCTGCACGGGCTGCCGCGCGGGCTCGTCGGCGCCGCCGAGCTCGACGCCGCGGTCGGCTGGATGACGACGCTGAACCGTGCCGCCGCCGACGGGATCCGCCCTTTCGAGCCCACTGCCGTCACCGACGTCACCGGGTTCGGCCTGTTCGGCCATGCATACGAGATGGCGAGCCGGAGCAGCGTGCGCATCGTGCTGGAGGCCGGGCGCTTCCCTGCCATGCCGGGCGCGCTCGAGGTGATTGCAGCGGGCGAGCGCACCGGCGGCGACACGCGCAACCGCGACTACGCCGGTCCGCACCTGACGGTCGCCGCGGGCGTCGACCCGGGTCTCGTCACCCTCGGCTACGACCCGCAGACCGCGGGCGGCTTCCTCGTCGCCGTGCCGGCCGCCCGCGCCGTCGTGCTCGAGGCCACGCTGGCCGCTGCCGGCCAGTTCGTTCAGCGTGTCGGCCGGGTCGAAGAGGGAGCGGGAGTCCGGGTCGAGTGACCCCGGGGCGCGCCCCGCTCGGCATGGTGCACGGGCGCTTCCAGCCCTTCCACCGCGGCCACCTCGCCTACTTGCTCGGCGCTGCCGCCCGCTGCGACGAGCTGTACGTCGGCATTACCAACCCCGACCCCGCGCGCGTGCGGCCCGACCCGCTCGACCCCCAGCGCCACCTGCCGGAGTCGAACCCGTACACGTATGCCGAGCGCCAGCTGATGGTCAAGGCCGCCGCCGCCGAGGCCGGGCTCGACCTCGCACGCGTGCACGTCATCCCGTTCCCCATCAACGAGCCCGAGCTGTGGCCCGAGTACGTGCCGGCCGGCGTGACCCACTACATCCGGCTCTTCTCGGCGTGGGGCCACGGCAAGCGGGAGCGGTTGGCGGCGGCCGGGTACGAGGTCGTCGTGCTGGACGAGGGCGAGGCCAAGGACGTGTCTGGCGCGGACGTGCGAGCGGCGCTGGCGGCGGGCGACCGGGCGGCGTGGCGGGCGCTCGTGCCGGTCGGGGTGGCGGGCGTGCTCGAGGCGCTGCTGGCGGAGGGTCGCGGGCCGGCGGCCGGCCCGCTCCGGTAGCGTCGCGTCATGCTTCCGATCGTCGTCGTCCTGGTCGACGGGCTCGGTGACCGTGCCCATGCGGTGTTGGGTGGCCGCACTGCCGGTGAGGCGGCCGCGACGCCCAACCTCGACGCTCTCACGGCGCGCGGGTCGAACGGTGTCATGCTCTCGCTCGGGCCCGGGCGCGCGCCCGCGAGCGAGCTCGCCCACTGGGCGATGCTCGGCTACCTGCCGGAGGAG
>JANXXF010000193.1 GCA_025350775.1 Actinomycetes bacterium | reverse complement strand
AGGAGGGCTTCGTCTGGGCCGACCTGCCCGACGCGCCCGAGGGCACGCGCGAGACGCAGGATGCGGTGATGGAGGCCGTCGAGCGGATGCGGGCGCTCGGGGCGACCGTCAAGGAGGTGTCGGTGCCGACCCACCTCACCGGCACGTCGATGATGTTCATGGCGCTGATGATGGGCAACACGCAGCTCCTGCGTGATAACGGCGTCTACTACCACGCCCGCGGCGCGCGCCAGTCGCCCGAGCTTGCTGTCGCTCTTGGCAAGGGCCTGCGCTCGCACGGCGACCACCTGCCGCCGACGCTCAAGCTGACCTCGATGATCGGCGAGTACCTCAAGGAGCACGACTTCGGCGCCCACTACGCGAAGGCGATGAACCTGCGGCCGGCGCACGTCGCCGAGTACGACGCGGCCCTCGAGCTGTGCGACTTCCTGGTCATGCCGACGGCGACGCACTACGCGCACAAGGCGAAGCCCGACGCTCCGATCTCGGAGATGGTGCTGCGCGGCTGGGGCGCCCTCAGCAATACCGCGCCGATCAACGCCAGCGGCCACCCGGCGCTGTCGATGCCGGCCGCCGAGGCCGACGGCCTGCCGGTCGGGGTGATGGTGGTGGGCAAGACGTTCGGCGATGCCGATGTGCTGCGCTTCGCGCGGATCTACGAGAAGAGCCATCCGTGGCTGCCGCAGCGGGCGCCGCGGCCGTAACCGACCGCTCCTGCCGGTGAACGGGCAGGGGCCGCGCCGTCCGGCTCCGGAGAGCCTGGGCGGCGCGGCCCCTGTCGCGTCTCAGCTCGCTACTTGAAGTTCCAGTAGGTCACCGTGTTGTTCGGCCGGCCTTCGAGCGGGCCGACGCCCTTGCGGACGGCCACCCAGGTCGGGTACTCGAGGATCGGCACCATCGGCAGCTGATCCATCAGGTAGCGCTGGGCGTCGGCGAGCACCTTGTCGCGGGCTGCGCCGGTCAGCTTCTGCGAGGCGGCGTAGTCGGCGTCGACCTTCGCGAACTCCTCGTTCGACGACGGGATCAGGCCACCGCTCTTCTTGGACACGTAAAACAGCAGTAGCGCGTAGGCGGCGTCTGTGCCGATCGGCTGCAGCTGGTCGCGGATCCACATCGGCAGGTCGTACTTCGTGAGCTCGCGGCTCGCCATCTCGGCGATCGAGATCGGGCTCAGCGTGATCGGGATGCCGATCGCGGCGAGCGCGGTGCGGATCCGGTTGGCCACCGGCTCCAGCACCGACGATCGCTCGGCGGTGTAGTACATCGTCAGGCCGGCGCCGAACTTCTCCAGACCCTTGCCGCCCGGATAGCCGGCCTTGACCATCAGCGCCTTGGCCTTCGCCAGGTTCGTGCTGTAGGTCTTGACCGGCACATAGGCGTTGTAGATCGACTGGACGAGGCCGAACCACTGCCGCGCCTGGCCCTTGTAGTCCTGCTGGACGATGTCGTTGTACGGCAGCGCGAACGCGACGGCCTGGCGCAGGAACTTCGAGTTCGGGCCGTCCCAAGGGGCGGTCTTGTAGTTCATCCCGAGTGAGAGCGTGTTGTTGTTCTGCCAGCCCAGGACCTGCACGTTCGGGGTCTTCAGCAGGTCCTCGTAGACGACCGGCGTGACCGGGAACATCACATCGGCCGAGCCCGCCTTGATGGCGGCGACCCGGTTGGCGCTGGTCGGTACCTTGCGGATCGTCACGGTCTTGATCGTCGCCGCGCCCAGGTAGTAGGCGGGGTTGGCGCTGAGCACGACCTCCGAGCCCTTCGTCCAGCTCTTCAGGCAGTACGGCCCGAAGCCCGGCGAGTTCTGCGTGTCGACGAACTTGTGTGACCACGGGTCGGCGGTGGTCGCGTGCGCCTTGACCTCCTTGGAGTCGAAGATGTACAGCGCGAAGATCGAGAGCACGCGCGGGAACAGCTCCGACGGCGCGAACTGCGTGAACTTGACGGTGTAGTCGTCGACCTTGACGACCTCGCCCTTCAGCAGCTTGGCAGCCGGATCCTTGCTCGTCAGCGGCTCGAGGCCGATCAGGCCCCCGACGTTGCTGAGGAACCAGGAAACGGGCGACGCGCCAGACACGGACTTTGCCCGCTGGAACGTATAGATCACGTCGTCGGCGCTGAAGGTGTTGCCGGCGCACGACTTGACGCCCTTGCGCAGCTTGAACGTCCAGACGAGTCCGTTCTTGGAGTAGCTAGTGGCGAGCCGCGGTGCGAACTTCGGGGTGGCGTAGTTCGGGACGAGGATCCCGTTCTTGAGCGTCGTCGGGTATGTGACGAGCGGTTCCATGATGTTGTCGAGGACTTCCTGGGTCTGCGGATGCGCAGCATTGGCGCCGTCCATGTCGAGCGCAGGCGGCACGTCCTCCTCGAGCGCGACGATCGAGTCCTTGAGGGCGCGGTCGTTCGCACGCGGCGACGCGACGGCGCCACCGGCCGCAACGGCGGCGATCGCGATCGCGGCCAGTGCGAGCGAGACCAGCGTGAGAAGCCGGATCCGGCCTCTCCCGAGCAAGCTTTCCATCATCGAATCCCTTCAGTCTCGGGGGCGGGTGAAGCGGGGTTGACGTGCAGACACCGTCCGACCGTTCGGGCGGGTCCAGTGCGCTGTATACGCTAGATCACCGCGTCGATCAAGGGGACGCTCCGCCCGCGGTCGGCGCCGCTCGGTCAGATCACGCAGGCTGCCGGCGGGTCGGTCTAGCCGAGCGCGCCGGCGCGGGCTGCTGCCAGCGCGCGGGCAGCGAGCTCGGGATCGAGCCGGGCAGCACGGTTGACCGCGCTGGCGACGGCGCGCAGGTTCGACGTCGCGGTGCTCGGGTGCAGGCCGACGCCCCACAGGATGCGGTCGCCGATCGCGGCCTCGATGTAGGTGGCCGCCGACGCGTCGGCACCCGAGCTGACCGCCTGCGAGACGTAGTCGAGCACGCGCACCTCGAGGCCCAGCGCCGCGAGCGCGTTCGTGAACGCGCTGATCGGGCCGTTGCCGGCGCCGCGCAGGACGTGCGGCTCTCCTTCCAGCAGCACCTTCACCTGGAGCGCCTCGTGCGCCGACTCGTCCTCGTCGCTGTGGTGCGAGAGCACCGAGAGCGGCCGGTCGGGCCGCAGGTACTCGTCCTGGAACGCCTGCCAGATCTGCTCGGGCGTGACCTCGCCGCCGGTTGCCTCGGCGATCTCCTGCACGACGCGGGAAAACTCGATCTGGGTGCGGCGCGGTAGGTCGAGGCCGTGGTCGGCCTTCATCACGTACGCGGTGCCGCCCTTGCCCGACTGGCTGTTGACGCGGATGATCGCCTCGTAGGTGCGACCGAGGTCGGCCGGGTCGATCGGCAGGTACGGCACCTCCCACGTCTCGGCCGTGCCCGCCTCGATCGCCTCCATGCCCTTTTTGATCGCATCCTGGTGCGACCCCGAAAACGCGGTGTAGACGAGCTCGCCGACGTACGGATGGCGGATGTGAACGGGCAGCTGGTTGCAGTACTCCACGACGCGGCGGGCCTCGTCGATGTCGGTCAGGTCGATGCCGGGATCGACGCCCTGGCTGTAGAGATTCAGCGCGAGCGTCACGAGGTCGACGTTGCCGGTGCGCTCGCCGTTGCCGAACAGGGCGCCCTCGACGCGGTCGGCGCCGGCCAGCAGGCCGAGCTCGGCGGCGGCCACCGCAGTGCCGCGGTCGTTGTGCGGGTGCAGCGACAGCAGGAAGCAGTCGCGGCGCGTGGTCGCGCGGCCGAACCACTCGATGACGTCGGCGTGGACGTTCGGCGTTGAGTACTCGACGGTCGCCGGCAGGTTGAGGATCAGCTTCCGTTGCGGCGTGGGCTGCCAGACGTCCATGACGGCCTCGCAGATCTCCAGGGCGTACTCGGGCTCGGTGCTCGAGAAGCTCTCGGGCGAGTACTCCCAGACGATGTCGGTGCCGCCGAGGTAGGCCTCGGCGTACTGCTGGCACCACTTTGCACCCTGCACGGCGATGGCGACGATGCCTGCGCGGTCCTCGCGGAAGACGACACGGCGCTGCAGCTCTGACGTCGAGTTGTAGAGATGGATGATCGCGCGCGGCGCGCCGACGAGCGCCTCGCAGGTGCGGGCGATGAGCTCCTCGCGCGCCTGCGTCAGCACCTGGATCGTCACGTCCTCGGGGATCAGGTCGTCCTCGATGAGCATGCGCACGAAGTCGAAGTCGGGCTGCGACGCCGACGGGAAGCCGATCTCGATCTCCTTGTAGCCGAGCTTCAGCAGGAGGTCGTACATCGTCTTCTTGCGCGCCGGGTCCATCGGGTCGATCAGCGCCTGATTGCCGTCGCGCAGGTCGACAGAGCACCAGATCGGCGCCTGCACGATGCGCTTCGACGGCCAGCTGCGGTCGGGCAGTTCGACGCCGTAGCGGTACGGCAGGTACTTGTGGAACGGCAGCGGCATCGCGGGAAAGTATGCCTGCCTGCGGGCGAGCCGGCAGGCGTGGCGCACGGGCGGCGGGTCTCGATTGACAGTGGCTGCGCATTCGCTGAGCATGACGCAGCGATGTCGAGTGCACACCACGCCGCGGCCGCTCATGGCCAGGCCGTTGCCGCGCCCGGCGCGACTCTGCTGGCGACCGCCCGTGAGCTGGCCGTGCTGTTCGCGCAGGGGGCGGCCGAGCGCGACCGTGAGCGCCGCTTCCCGCATGCCGAGCTGGGCGCGCTGAAGCGCAGCGGCATTCTGGGGCTGCGCGTCCCGGCCGAGCTGGGTGGGCCGGGCGGCACGGTCGCCGACTACGTCCGCATCGTCGCGATCCTCGCCGAGGGCGATTCCAGCCTGGCGCAGCTGCTGATCACGCACACCTACGGCGTCGACCTGCTGATGAAGTCGCAGCTGGCACCCGCCGAGCGCCTCGCCTGGGCGCGGCGGCTGGTCGACGACGGCCTCTTCGTCGCCAACGCGAACACCGAGCGTGGCACGAAGACGATCTTCGACTTCAAGACGACTCTCACCGAGCAGGCCGATGGCTCGTGGCTGCTGGACGGCACGAAGTTCTACTCGACGGGCAGCGGGGGCGGCGACGTCCTGTACGTCTCGGGCCGCGTCACCGGCGCGGCCGCGGTGGAGGGCAGGGATCTCGGCACGGTGCGCATGACGTTCCTCGAGCGCGACACGCCCGGCCTCGTCATTCACGACGACTGGCGGGGCATGGGCCAGCGGACGACCGCGAGCGGCACGACCGAGCTGCACCAGGTGCGCGTCCCGGCCGAGCGCTGCGTGCCGACCGACGGCTTCGACGGGCCCGACAGCCTGTTTGCGCTGATCGGGCAGGCCGGGTTCGCCGCCGTCTACGCGGGCAACGCCCGGGCCGCGCTGCACGCCGGCATCGCCTACGTCCGCCAGTCGGCCAGGCCGTGGCCGCACGCGGGCGTCGAGCGGGCAGTCGACGACCCGTACGTCCTCCAGCACGTGGGTCGCCTGCAGACGCTCGTCAGCGCGTCGGACGCGCTGCTGGAGAGGGCAGCGAGCGCGGTCGAGCGCGCGGAGCTGGAGCCCGGCGCCGCAACCCGCGCTGCCGCTGCGGTGGCCGTCTCCGAGTCGAAGGCGCTCTCGACCGAGGTGACACTCGAGGTCTCGTCGCGCATCTTCGAGATCTGCGGCGCCGGCGCGACCGTCGAGCAGCACGGCCTCGACCGTTTCTGGCGCGACGCGCGCACGCTCACCGTCCACGATCCTGTCGACTACAAGTACCGCCTGATCGGCGAGTGGGCGCTCAACGACGTGCCGCCGCCCGTCACATCCTTCACCTAGGGGGCCCTGTTGTTCATCGAGATTCCGAGAGACCCGGTCAAGATCTGGTTCGACGTCACCGGCCAGGCCGACGGGGAGCCGGTGACGACGATCGGTGGCGACCTGATGGCGAGCCGCCAGTTCCACTTCGTCGAGCCGTACCTGGAGGAGCGCTTCAAGCTCGTCTCCTGGGACTTCCGCGGCGCCGGGCAGTCCGGGCGGCCGATCCAGGAGTACACGATCGACACGAAGGTGGACGACCTCTGCGCGGTGCTCGACGCCGCCGGCATCGAGCGCACGCACATCTGGGCGACTGCCACCGGCTCGTACACGGCGATCCGCCTGGCCGCCAAGCACCCCGACCGGGTGGGATCGGTGATCACCTACGCGCAGTACCGGCCGGAGCCGTCGATGTGGGCGATCTGGAACTCGCTCGACACGATCTTCTCGCAGTTCGACTGGCACGACTCGGCGCGCTTCGTGTGCAAGCTCTTCGGCGGGCCTGTCTCGCACGAGGAGTGGATCTGCGATGAGTTCGAGAAGGGCTCGACCGCCGAGATCTACCGGCTGATGCACCCGCCGCAGATCTCAGCCGACCTCACCGAGGAGCTGCGCTCGACCGTCTGCCCGCTGCTGGTGATGCTCGGCGACGCCGGACGCATGGGCTACGGCTCGGGCTACGCGAAGGGCTACGAAGGGATGAAGGCACTGCGGCCCGACCTGGAGCTGGCCGTCATCGCCGGTGGCACCGGGACGTACTCGGTGATCTCCCATCCCGAGGAGTCGGCCCGGGCGGCGATCGACTTCCTGGCCCGGAACCCGCTGTCATGAGCGCCGCCGGCGCCACGGCCGCCGATGGCGTCGCGATCGCCGACGTCGTCGCGATCGCCCGGGCCGCCGGCGAGCGGCTACGCGTCGAGGCGGCCGACCGCGACCGGGAGCGCCGCTTCCCGCACGCCGAGATCGCCGAGCTCAAGCGGACGCCGCTGCTGGGGCTCGTCGTCCCGCGGGAGTGGGGCGGCCTCGGCGCCGACGACCGCACGCTCTGCGCCGTGCTGGGGGCGCTCGCCGAGGGCGACCCGAACGTCGCGCAGATGTACCTCATCCACAGCTACGGCGTGATGACGATCAACGCGATGTTCTACCCGGATGCGGCGAAGGAGCGGATCAACCGCCGGATCGCAGCCGGCGCCTGGGTCACCAACGCTTTCTCCGAGACCTCCGGCAAGACCGTGGCCGACTATTCGGTGAAGCTGCGGCGCGGCGCCGGCGCAGGCGGCGGCGCCTCCGGTGACTGGCTGGTCAGCGGCACGAAGGCGTACTGCACGGGCTCGCTCGCGGGCGACCTGATGTACGTCCTCGGCGTCACCGACGGCCCGCAGCCCGAGTACCGCATCGGCATCGTCGAGATCTCCGCGCCGGGCGTGCGCATCGTCGACGACTGGTCGGCCATGGGCCAGCGCACCACGTCCAGCGGCACCACCGTCTTCGAGGACGCCGCCATCCCGGACGACCTCTGCTCGACCCTCGACCACGTCAACGTGCCGGACAGCGTCTTCGGCAGCGTCGGCCAGCTGATGTTCAGCGCGATCCTCGCCGGTATCGCGCGCAACGCCCTCGCCGACGCCGTCGGCTACGTGCAGACGAAGTCGCGCCCGTGGATCGCCTCGGGCGTCGACCGCGCGGCCGACGACCCCTACGTGATCTCGCAGATCGGCGAGATGCAGATCAGGATCGCCGCCGCCGAGGGCGCACTCGAGCTGGCGCTCGCGCAGCGCGAGGCGACGCTCGCCGCTCTCTCGCCGGCCACGCGCGACCTCGCCTCGGTCGCGGCTGGCCAGGCCAAGGCGCTGGCGAGCGAGGCGGCGCTGCGCAACAGCGAGCAGCTGTTCCAGGTGTGCGGGACGGGCGCCGTGCTGGGCACCTTCAACTACGACCGCCACTGGCGCAACGCCCGCACGCTGACTCTGCACGATCCGGTCAGCTACAAGCTGCGACTGGTCGGCGACTGGCTGCTGAACGGCGCCTCGCCGCCGATCTCGGTGTACACGTAGGGGCTGGAGAGATGGCAGCAGAGGCGCTCCCCGACGATCCGACGCGCGAGCAGATCCGGGCCTGGTGCGCCGCGACGGCCAGGGCGCTCGTGCCTGCGCTGCTGGAGGGCGCCGCCGAATGCGACCGCGAGCGGCGCTTCCCGCACGAGCAGCTCGAGCTCATCCAGGCTCACGGGCTCGAGGCGATCCTCGTGCCGCGGCGCTACGGCGGCATCGGCGGCGAGTACTCCGACCAGGCCCGCGTCGTCTCGATCCTGGCCGAGGGCGACCCGTCCGTCGCGCAGATCTTCCACGTCCACGGCACCGGGGTCGAGCTGCTGAGCGAGTCGTCGGTGGCCGAGCGCGTGAAGGCGGAGCTGCATGCGCGCACCGCCGCGGGCGGCCTGCGCTGGACGAACGCCTACAGCGAGCTGGGCACGAAGACGATCTTCGACTGGACGGTCAGGCTGACGTCGACGGCCACGGGCAGCTATCTCGTGGACGGCCAGAAGTTCTACTGCACCGGCTCGCTGGGCGGCGACTACCTGTACGCCACGGCCGTCGTCGCCGGCACCGCGGAGGTGCGGCTCGTGTTCGTGCCCACCGACGCGCCGGGGCTCACGATCGACGACGACTGGTCGGGCATGGGCCAGGTGACGACGGGCAGCGGCACGATCCGCTTCGACGGGGTCGAGGTGCCGGCCGAGCGCGTCATCGACTTCACCGGCCTCGCCTACCCCGAGAGCGTCTTCGGCCCGTACGGGCAGATCTGCTTCAGCGGCATCCACCTCGGCATCGCCCGCAACGCCCTCGGCGACGCCGTCCAGTTCGCCGCTACGAAGGCTCGCCCGTGGGTGCACAGCGGCGTCGAGCGTGCCGCAGACGACCCGTACACGCAGCAGCACATCGGCCAGATGGCGATGTGGGTGGAGGCCGCCGATGCGCTGCAGGAGCGCGCGCTGGACGTGCTGGACGAGGCCCGTGCACACCCGTCGCCCGAGGCGCGCGCACGCTGCTCGGTCGCGGTCTCACAGGCCAAGGCGTTCACCGAGCACGCCGGGCTCGAGGTGTGCCAGCGGCTCTTCCAGGTCACCGGCTCGTCCTCGACGGTACGCACGTACGACTACGACCGCCACTGGCGCAAACTGCGCACGCTGAGCCTGCGCGACCCCGTGGACTACAAGTTCAAGATGACCGGCGGCTACCACCTGAACGGGACGTTGCCGCCCATCACCGCCTACACCTGAGCGAGCGGGCGAGCATGAGCATTGTTCGCGTTGACCGAGCCGACATCTGGTACGATGTCCAGGGCTCGGGCGAGCCCGTGATGACGGTTGGCGGGGACATCATGGCCCACGACCAGTTCCTCTACGTGTTCACCGCGCTCGTCAAGCGGCACACGGTGATCTCCTGGGACTTCCGCAACATCGGCGCCTCCGAGCGGCTGCCCGAGTCGAAGCTGGAGTTCTCGATCGACCGCAAGGTGGAGGACATGAAGGCGGTGCTCGACGCCGCGGGCAGCGAGCGCGCCCACATCTGGTCGGTGGCGACCGGGTCGTTCACGGCCATCACATTCGCCGCCAGGTACCCGGAGCGGGTCGCGTCGCTCATCCACTACGGCCAGTGCGCGCCCACGCTCGGCGGCATGAAGATGTTCGAGATCCTGCAGAAGGTGCACGACACCTACGACTGGCCGACGACGTGCGAGCACATGGTGCACCTCTTCGCGCCCGACCCCGCCTACATGGCGTGGACGATCCCGATCTACGTCAAGAACGCCGACCACTCCTGGATGAAGCAGTACCTGTGCGAGCTGCAGGCGGACATCCGCGACGACCTGCGCGCCACCGTGTGCCCGATGCTGGTGATGCTCGGCGACCGCGGGCCGCTCGGCTCGAAGTCGTCGTACGGCTCCGGCTGGCAGCTGTCGCAGGAGTGCCGGCCCGACACCGAGCTCTCGATCGTCGAGGGCGGCACCGGCACCTACTACATGGTGGATGCTGCCGACCGGGCCGCCGAGCAGGCGATGGCGTTCTTCGCGCGGCACCCGATCGCCGCCGCGTGAGCCGGCTGGGCGGCGGCCGTCGTCGCGGCGTGGAAGAGTCACGGCGGGCAGCCGGTGCGTCGCCCGGGGGCGGCCCACCGCCGTTGACGCGGGCGATTGAAGACAATAGACTCACCGGCGTTCATGCAGCCACGAGCCATGGGTGAGCCGATCGACCTGCCGGAGGTGCCGGTCAGCATGGTCATGCAGGACTTCGTCTGCTTCGCGGTCAACTACGGCTCGCCGTTCCTCGCGGGTGGCTCACCGCCGAGCCGCGTCGAGGAGATCTGGCAGAGCCAGTTCGGCGACCTGATCGAGCCCGTCCTCGCGACCCCTGGCGCGCGCTTCTCGACCTGCGGCGCCGTCGCCGACGAGTTCCGGCAGGCAGAGGCCCGCGCGTGACCGCGCTGCTCGACGCGCTCGCCAGCGATCCCGCAGAGGCAGCCAGCGGCGTCGCGGCTGTGCGCGTCGGCCGCGTCGCCGTCCTGACGCTCAACAACCCGGCGGCGCTGAACGCGATGTCGCTCGGCACGTGGAGACGGCTCGGCGCGCTCTTCGCGGAGCTCGCCGGCGACGGAGCGCTGCGCGCGGTCGTCATCCGCGGCGCGGGCGGCAAGGCCTTCAGCGCCGGTGCCGACATCTCCGAGTTCTCCGACAAGCGCATGACCGCCGAGGCGGCCTTCGAGTACAACCGCTGCATCGCGCGGGCGCTCGACGGCGTCATCGCCTGCCCGGTGCCGGTGGTCGCGATGGTCGCCGGGCTCGCCGTCGG
>JANXXF010000161.1 GCA_025350775.1 Actinomycetes bacterium | reverse complement strand
TCTCCAGCGCAGCGATGCGGCCGCCGCCTTTTTTTTGTTTGGGTTGGGGTCTGCATTCGTTGCAGTCCCGGTGTTCGCTGAGCAGGCTACTGTTGTCAGGTAGCTTCTCGACGTCGAGATCAGGAGGATATTGATGCGTCGTTTCGTCAGCTCGTCGGGCGTATTCGCTCTAGCGGCAGTCGGCATCATCGCCGGCGCTCTTGCGCCCGTCAGCAGCGCTAGTCCCGTCAAGTCCAGCGCGTCGAGCACGCGCATCACGGTCACCGCGTCGGAGTTCAAGTTCGTGTTGTCCAAGCGGACTGTCCCGGCCGGGAGCACGGTTATCTTCACGGTGATCAACAAGGGCAAGATCTCGCACGACTTCAAGATCGCCGGCAAGACGACGCCGACGCTCGCGCCAGGCAAGTCGGCGACGCTCACCGTCACGTTTCCGAAGAAGGGCCAGTTCCCCTACCTCTGCACGCTGACCGGGCATGCCGGAGCCGGCATGAAGGGGAACTTCGCCGTCGGCGTCGCTCCTGTCGCACCGGCTCCCGCGCCGGCTCCCGCGCCTGCCCCGGCCGGGCCGGTCGGGGCTGCGTCGACGACCGTCACGGTGGACATGTTCGACTTCAGCTTCACACTGTCGCAGTCGTCCATTCCGTCGGGAAAGGTCACCTTCGTGATCCACAACAAGGGCAGCGAGGTGCACAACTTCGCGATCCTGGGGGGCAGGGGTGGCGCCCAGATCGCGCCGGGCACGTCCGAGACCTGGACGGTCTCGCTCCCGGCGGCCACCTACAACTACCAGTGCGACGTCCCGTTCCATGTCGACAAGGGCATGGTCGGACAGTTCACCGTTACCCCCTGATCGTGTGATCGTGTGATCGTGTGATCGAGTTGGCGTGGGGTGAGACGCGGGCGTCTCGCCCCACCTGCTCTGCGCAGGCGGGCACGCGTCTGCACTCTCGCGCCGGAGCTATTAGCGCGGTGGCCGGATCGTCGGCGGGTCGTTGAAGCCGCCATACGTGTGGGCCATGAAGTGGGCGGGCGCGACCATCCGGACTGCGAGCGTGCGGAGCGTCAGCTTGTCGATCTCGGCGGTGTACCACGCCGGCACCTGCGGGTCGGCGAACGAGATGCGCCAGACCTCGCGCCCGGCGCTGCGTCCGCTGCCCAGGAGCGCTGCCTGGCGCGGGGCAGTCCCCCAGGTTGCGATCGGCTGTCGCACGGGCAACTGGCGCGACTCGATCCAGTCATGGCCCGGATCGCGATCCCAGCGGCGGTTGCCGATGATGACTCCCTGCGGGCCACCCACGTTCGCATAGGTCAGCCGGTCGGGCGCCTCCAGGCGCCAGCGCGTATGGGCGGTATACGACGGATTCGACCTGAGGAACTCGTCGATCGTCACCGAGCGCAACCGGGAGAACACCCGGGTCGCGACGCTCGCGATATCCACGCTGGACGGCGGTGGCCAGATCGCGGGGAACCCGAAGCGGAGAGCGGTCGTAAGGTGGCCGAGCCGTCTGATCCTGACGACGGCTGTCCGGGGCTTTCCCGCGTAAGGCAGAGTGACGCGGTAGCAGCCGGGAGCGCACATGACGGCCGCCTCAAGCGTCTCCGCAGCCGACGCCAGCGCGATGTCGACGCGAACGGCTGTCGCGCCACTTGCATCGGGGCCGATGACGGTCGCGGTCAGCGTCAGCCTGCCGGTCCCGGCGGGCTGGGCGGCGAAGCCCACTGCCAGGTCGCCGTCTTCGAGGGCTGTGACGAACGGCCCGGTCGGGACATCCCGTGGTACGACCCTGGCCGGGGTGACGGCGTGCGCGCGCGGGTAAGCGAACGTTCGGCGAGCCAGCAGGCCCGCGCTTACGATCTCCTCGCGGCGCAATCGGAACGCGCTGTCGACCCAGAGGCGGTACCAGGCATTCGTGTCCCTGGCGGCAAGGGTCAACTCGGTGAGCGCGTCAGCGTGACCCGTGACGTGGACGCCGGCGGCGCCCGTGCTGAACCCATCGTCTGACACGAACCCGCTCCCGCTCAGACGGTATGTCGTCGGTCCGGCGAGGTTTCGGGTTCCGTCAGCGAGCTGCTCGGTCACGTCGACGCTCGGGAGCGCGCGCATCACCTTCGCGACGCGCGCCAGCAGCTCCGGCCGGGCGTCGGAGATCGGTCCCGTGATGTCGAATCGGATGCTGGCGGGACTCGATCCCGGGGATGAGACCGCTGCGATCACACGCGTCGTGCCGGGCCGCAGCGAGTACCGGATCGAGAAGCATCCCGTCCCGCACGGCCGCGGAGTGAGAGCGGCGCTCTTGCCGTCGGGCCTGCGCGCGTCCGCGGTCAGCGCGGTGTCCGAGGTCGCGCGACCCGGCGGCGGCATGACCGTGAACCGGAGCTCCTCATCGCTTGCGGCGAGGCCGACGGCTGTCCGCCCGGCGAAGCCGGCGAGGCGCACAACGGGGCCACTCAGCGGTGGCGCGCCGAGGGCGCCGGTCTGTGCCGCGACCGGCACCGCTGTGGTGCGCGGCGGAGCGAGGTTGACGAGCAGGCCGACTGCTGCGAGGACGGCCACCACGAGAGTCGACTCGCTCAGGGTCAGCCCGCGCAGGAGCGGCAGCTTGCTGCCGGCCCCGCCCGGCAGCGCGAGCAGACGGCTTGCCGCCGCGACCGCGAGCGCGGCGAGCACGAGCGCGGTCTTCACGACGAGCGTCTGCCCGTAGCCTGTGTTGAAGGCGGAGTGGACGCTGCGGAACTCGGCGAACGCGCTCAGGATGCCGCTGGTGAGGACTACGGCCACGGTCGGCAGCGCGAGCCGCGAGTAGCGGCGGATCGCGAGCCCTCCGGCGGCCGCCCGGTCGGGTGCGCGCACCAGCACGACGGCGGCGTGCACGAGCGCACCGACCCAGGCGGCGGCGGCGAGCAGGTGGATCGAGTCGATCACTGGCGCCCACCAGTGGCCGCCCGTCCCGGCGTGGCCTCGCACCGAGGTGAGGATCGCCGCAGCCGCGAGCGGCACGAGTGCCAGCGCGCGCGCGCGGCCAACCGCGAGGAGCAGCGCTGCGACCACGAGAGCCGCGAAGACGCCGAGCGTGAGCGCGCCCGGTCGTGTCCAGTAGGCAGCCCGGAGGGCGGCTCCGTGCAGGCCGGTGCCGAAACTGCCGTTCGCGCCAGTCCCGGCCAGGAGCACGAGCAGGGCAACGGACGAAAGAGCGGAGACGGCGACCCCGACCCCCGCCGGCGCGTGCGGGCCCCGACTGCACCAGACGAGCCGCTCGCTGAGCAGGCCACCGAAGGCGACCGCCAGCCCGACGAAGAACAGCCAGCTCGCAACGACCTGCGACCAGGGCGTCGAAGCAGCGGACGTTGTTACGGAGGGGAGCGCTCCCTCGGAGCCCACCGAAAAGGCGAACTCGCCCGCCGAGAGGTGCCCGTCGTCCGAGATCACGCGCCAGGCTATGACGAAGATCCCACGCAGCCGGAGCGGCAAGGGCTGGCGGACATGGGCCCCGCCGCCTGACGGAGCAGAGAGCGGGATCGCCGTCCCGTCTGCCCGCCGGACAGCGACATGCTCGCTTCCCTGGACGTACGGCTCGCTGAAATCGAGGACGATCCGGGCGGGCGCCGAGTCGAGACGCGCTCCCGCCGGCGGATCGGAGCCGACGAGAATTGCGTGCGCCTGGGCGACAGCGGGGAGCGCAGCCGCTGCAGCGATCCCGACCGCGACGATGGCTGCGACGTTACGGAGGCGACGGTGGCCGCTGATCGCCGACAACCGAGCGCTCATCGGGCCAGCGTACGCGGTCACGACGGTCTGGGATGTCCCGGCTATCCTCGCGTCCGCCGTGGCCAACCCTGACGTTCTGCGGCTCAACCGCGATCGTCAGCGCACGCTTGCCGTGTCCATCGCCGCGTGCTGTGCGTGCGTCGCGGTCGCCGCCCCCCTGGTCTCGGGGCAGGCAGGTGCCGCGCCCGCGGCCGATTAGGGCGCAGCCGTCGTCACGTATCCCTCCTCGGCCACGATTCCCGCCACAGGGCCGCTCCCCGTCGGCAGCGGCGCCGCGCTCTCCCTGAACGCTGCTATCGGCGAACAGGAGGCGGGCCAGATCGTCATCGCGGGCGCGAAGACTGTCTCCGCGGCTCTCGACACCGACACCTTTGGCGGCATCCAGGCGCGTCTTGCCTGGGCCCACTTCGTCAGCTTCGACGGCAGGCCGATCCCGAATGCTCTTGTGCCCTGGGACGGCGGCGAGCGTTCGGTAGAGAAGGCGGACCAACCGCTCTATGTCATCCTCGAGATCCCGTCTGGCACGGCGCCCGGCACGTACGCGGCTACGGTCACTGTGACCGCCGACGACGTAGCCATGCCGGTCAAGGTGAGCCTCAGGGTCTTCAGCTTCCAGTTACCGAAGCCGAACAGCGCCGCCGGCAACCTCGCCGCGTCGTTCCATCTGAGCACCGAGACGTATATCAACGCCGTCGGCAAGATCGCCGGGTTCAAGCAGGCCACCGAGTTCAAGGCCGCGCAGGCGCCGCTCTACTCGTTTTTCGCCGGTTGGCGGATCTCGCCGTCGTCCTGGGGCTACTCCGAGCCGAAGCCGACGGCGGGCTACGTCGCCAGCCCGAAGTGGTGGCTCGACTCGCTCGGCAACGTCGGTGAGACGTTCGCGGTGCAGCCCGGCTTCTCGGCGCTGCGCCTGCCGATCGCGTCGAATCGAGCCTCCGCTGCCAATCGCATCGCCGGCGTCGACCCGTCGAACCCTGAGTCGTGGTGCGACTACCTCAAGGCCGTCCAGACCTTGTGGGGTGGCCAGCCCTGGTATGCGGGCGCCCTCCCGTACCTGTGCAAGTACACCGTCCCCGAGGCCACCAAGGCCGGCATCGACAACTCGCGGCTCAATCAGCGGCCGATCGACGCGGTACGCAAGGCTGGCGCCGCTGTGTGGACCTACAACTACTGGTACGCGAACAACCAGACCTCGGGGCTCTTGCTTGTTGCGCTCGATCGAAGTACGCTCGCCTCGAATTGCGGCGTCACGTTCCAGCCATGCTCAGTTCGAGGGGAGAGCGTCGTGAAGTCGTTCTGTAGGTCACGCCTGATCGTTCGGCTCCTGCTGACCGGTGTGGTCGCTGCGGTTGCAGCGTTCGCGCTCGCAGGCGGCGCCTTTGCCACGAACGGCAAGGTGCTGATCCTCGACCCGACCGTCTCGGGCGGGGTCGCCAGCCTCGAGGCCGCGGCTGCTGTCGCAGCGGGCCACGGTGTCGACGTCGTCGACGCTGCCACCTGGGGCGCGCTGACGCAGGCTGACTTCGCAGCCTACGACGCGCTCATCCTCGGCGATCCGACGTGCCAGGTAGGCACGACCCCGGCCGCCGCGGCCGAGCTGAACCGAGGAGTCTGGAGCCCTGCGGTCAACGGCAACGTGATCATCATCGGCACCGATCCGGTGTACCACGCCAACAACGGCAACAACGCCGCGGGAGCGGCGACGCTGATCACCAACGGCGTCCAGTTCGCTGCCGACCAGGCCGGCTCGACCGGGCTCTACATCAGTCTCAGCTGCTACTACGCCTTCGCCGGCGTGGCCACGAGCGTCCCGATGCTCGACCAGCTCTCGCCGTTTGGCACCTTCACGCTGCACGGCCAGAACGTCTTCAGCTCCTGCCCTGCGAACTCGCATATCGTCGCCAGCCATCCAGCGTTCGTCGGCCTTGCCGACGCGGACATCTCGAACTGGGGCTGCTCGGCGCATGAGGCGTTCGAGAACATCCCGACGGACTTTGCCGTGCTGGCGATCAACACCGACATCGGCGGCACCTTCGTCGCGCCTGACGGCACCGTCGGTGGGCCGTACATCCTGGCCCGCGGCACCGGGCTGATCTTTCCGGCGATCGTCCTCACGCCGCGCACCGGCTTGAACCCGCTGG
>JANXXF010000158.1 GCA_025350775.1 Actinomycetes bacterium | reverse complement strand
GGCGGCACCGGCAACACCGTCGCCGTTCAGTACTGCGACCGTGGTCTGCGTGCGCGGCACCGCGTGAGTCGAGCTTGCCGGCGGCGGTGCCTGTCCGAGCGCGACCGCCGTGTCGGTCTTGGCGGCACCGACGGCCGGGTCGAGGAAGTCGTGGACGGCAGCGTCGACGGCGTCCTGTTTCACTTGGAGGTCGGAGGTTGCGCCGATGCTGTTGATGTTCTCGATCTTCGCTTGCGCGATGTGGCCGCCGGGTAGCTGGTAGGCGAAGAGAGCCCAGGAGAGCACCGTGCTCGGTGACAGCGATTCGCCTCCGCCGACTCCGGCCTCGACGTTTCGTGTGAGCGCGCCGACGATTCCGGGGAGCGAGAACGGCGAGAAGCTCTGAGCGATCTGTTGTTTGAGGGCCTTGACGAACTGCTGCTGGCGCTCGACGCGGATCAAGTCCGAGTCGGTGTGCCGGTACCGAACGTAGTCGAGCGCATCCGAGCCGGACAGCTTCTGATAGCCGGGGAGCAAGTTGATCGTTGCGTAGCCGTTCGGGCCACCCTGGTTGTTGAAGTAGCGGCGGTCGACGTCCAGCCAGATCCCGCCGAGGCGGTCGACGATCTCCTTGAAGCCGTGGAAGTTCACCGTGATCAGGTAGTTGATCGGTAGCCCTGTCAACGCTCCAACGGTCGCCAGGGCGCCCTGTGCTCCGCAGTTGGCGTATGCGGCGTTGATCTTCGCGTCGAATACCGCTCGGCCGGGACAGTGGATCGGTACGGAGAGGTCGCGTGGGAGTGAGAGCAGGGAGATCGTCTTCGTCTTCGGGTCTGCCCGGATCAGCATCATCGTGTCCGAGCGAGAGGGCGCAGTGTCGGCCTCGTTGGCACGATGGTCGTAGCCGAGCAGAAGCGCGATCGCGGCTCGGCCGGGAAGAGCAACCGCCAGGTGCTTCTGCGCGCGCCGAACATCCGTCGAGTGCGCAGCCACCGCAGCCAGGCTCTGCCGGAAGTAGAGGTACGCTCCACCAGCAAGCCCGCCCGCGACAATGAGTGTCGCCACCACCAGCCAGCCGAGAACGCGGACGAGCAATCGCCGCCGGCCGGTTCCTCCAGGCGTCAGCGGGTAGTAGACGATCGAGCTCGACGGCCCGCGCGACAACCCCGCCGCCTCAGGCGGGTCAGACGATGCGCGTCCGCCGCGTCCCCCGGTCATCCGGCCCTGCCCGTGAGCCCGCGCAGACGAACCACCGCCGGCGAGCCGGCCGGCTGCACGATGCCGGGGCCCGTCACGCGTCTCGACGCGAAGTGCCGTTTCGAGCCGGCGCGACCGACCGTCGTCGGTCCGACGGCCGGGAGCAAGGCGCTGTCGGCCCGGTGCGAGACGAGAAGGAGTCCGGCAAGCAGCAGGAAGTTGGCGACGATGCTGGAGCCGCCGTAGGAGATGAACGGCAGCGTGATCCCGGTCAGCGGGATGACGCGGAGGATGCCTCCGACGATGCTGAATGTCTGGAGCGCGATGCTGAAGGCGAGGCCGGTCGCGAGGAGTTTCGAGAAGCCGTCTGTTGCCTGGACGGCGATGCGGAAGCCCCGTAGGACGAAGAGCATGTAGACGAGCAGGAGGCCGCTCACGCCGATCAGCCCGAGCTCCTGGGCGAGCGCGGAGTAGATGAAGTCGCTTTGCAGATAGGGGATCAGCGGCTGCCCGCCCGCGGTGGCGAAGGTGCCGTTGCCGAGCCCGGTCCCTCCGAAATGGCCGTTGCCGATCGAGTAGAGCGACTTCACGAGCTGGTAGCTCTGGCAGTCTTGACGCAAGGCCAGGTGCCCGTTGAAGGGGCAGTAGACGGGCGTGCTCGTCCACGGGTGCAGCCAGATGACGATGCGCTCACGAACTTGCGCTTTCGTCAAGTAGCCGAGTCCGCCCGCGGCCCCGAACAGCACCACACCACTGATCACGTAGCCGATGCGCGCGGTGGCGACGTAGAGCATGGCGAGGAAGACGCCGAAGTAGATCACCGCCATGCCGACGTCGTTGGTCACGAACAACACGAGGAGTGCGGTCCCCCAGACCACCGCGAGCGGCCCGAAGTCTTTGAGGCGACCTTGTGCCAGCACCTCGCGCTTGTCGCGCAAATAGGCGGCAAGGAAGACGATCATCGCGATCTTCGCGAACTCCCCGGGCTGAAGCTCGAGTGGGCCCAGTCGCACCCAGAGCCGGGCGCCGTTGACCGTCGCGCCGAGCCCGGGCGCGGCAGGGAGCATGAGCAGGCCGATCGCACCAAGCCCGATCAGGTACTTGCCCTGCTGAAGTCGACGGTAGTCGTGCCGCAGCAACACAAGCGCGACAGCGAAGCCGACGACGCCGACTGTGATCCAGATCCCCTGACGCAAGGCGTCGCGCGGCTCGAGCCGGTAGATCTCGGTCAGGCCGACCCCGCTCAGCAACGCCGCCAGCGGAAGCAGATGCGGGTCGGCCCGAGGCACGGTGAGACGCGTGACGGCGTGCGCACCCAGGTAGACGACGACGAAGAGCACCATGCATTCGACGAAGCCAGCGGAGACGACACCCCCGCGCCTGATGCTCACCGTCGCAAAGCCAACCCCGACCAGAAGACTGACGGTCAGTAGACCCAGCAGCTCCCGATTGCGGGCCGTCAACTGGCCGGACCACTGAGAATGCGCAGAGCGATCGCCAAAGGATGCCGACCATCCATGCCGCGCACGTAAGAGCGAGGTCTGGAAACGACGAACTCTCCGTTAAGCAGCCGGAGCGAAGCAGCCGCACGCGCTCTGGAGCCTGCGAAGTTGAGACCTCGCGATGCTGGTAGCCCAGTTCGCAGAGAGGTGGCGGAGGCCAGCGGGTACGGCGGCTGGTTGGTCGCCGCCACACAGAGTCTTTACGGATTCCGAAGAACTCTCGACTCGGTGTGCGCGAGTCTTCGCGCGTGGACACGAGCGACGGCGTCGACCCACCGGCGATGACGGCTTCTGCCGGGCCGATCGGTCGCGTCGAGGCTGCTCGTGCCTGGCTGCGTCTATCCCCGCCGCTGGCGATCTTCGTGTGGAGCCGGCTCGTGATCTGGGCTGCGGCCGCGTACGCGTGGCTGTGGTTCCTGCCACGGCCACCGGCGAACCCGCCGAATGCCCAGGATCTCGGCTACCTCACCGACGTGTGGGCACACTGGGACGCCGGCTGGTTCCTCGGGATCGCCAACAGCGGCTACAGCTCGGCCACCAACGGCCAGCCCTCG
>JANXXF010000123.1 GCA_025350775.1 Actinomycetes bacterium | reverse complement strand
GTCGACGCGATCGGCGCCGGCGAGTTCTACCCCGAGCCGGCGGATCTCGCGGCCCGGGCTCCCGGTCAGATCGAGCAGAAGGGAACATGATCCGCAGGCTTCTCGTACTCGGGCTCGTCGCGGCGTTCGCAGCCGTTGCCGTGCAGTCGGTGTCGGCCGGCCCGGAGCGACGCCAGGCCGCGACGATCAAGATCAACACGGTCGACAAGAGCGGCACCTCGCCGAAGATCAAGCTGCAGGTGAACGTGTTCGTGCTCGGCTTCGTGGTCGACGTCAACCCGAAGAGCGTCGGCACGCCGCCGTCGCCCGGCAGCGGCCACTGGCACATCTACGTCGACGGCAAGTACAGCAACCTGTCGGTCGACCCGTTCAAGGGCTTCACCGCCGCGAACCTGAAAAAGGGCCGCACGTACAAGATCCAGGCGCAGCTGGTGAACAACGATCACACGGCGCTCAAGCCACCGATCATCTCGAACGCGGTTATCGTCAAGACGTAGGCGGTCGGTGCACGCGGCCGACCTCCGCGATCACGAGCAGCCCGGCGGCGGCGCCGATTCCCGCACCGAGCTTGCGGGCGGCGCCGACGTCGAGGCCGCGCAGGGCACCCCAGGCGACCAGGTAGGTCCAGCCGGCGAGCGCCGCGCCGTAGACGAGGGCGAGGCCGCGGTCGCGGTCGATCGGGGCGAGCCCGAAGAGGCGGAGCGTCTGGGTGGGGCGCTCGCTGAAGAGGCCACCGGCGACGCCCGGCCCGGTGCCGCCCAGCCCGGCGCCCCCGCCCAGCCCGGCGCCCGATCCGCCACCCAGCGCGCCCAGCCCGAGCTGCGCCTCGATCTGCCGGGCGCGGCGCATCCCGTACTCCGAGAGCTGGGTGTTGCGCAGTTCGTAGAGCAGGATGCCGAGCGTCGCGATCAGCCCGAGCAGCCCGATGGCGAGCAGCTCGGCCGCGGAGCCCGGGTGCCCGAGCACGGCGACGGCGGCGCCGCTCAACGTGGGGACGAGGGCGAGCAGCTTGAAGCGGACGTCGGTGAGCGAGCGCAGCATGTCCGTCGTCTGCTGGTAGTCGAGCCGGAGGAGCTCGGTCTGGCTGAGGCCTCCATCTCCGTCGGTCGGCATCGCCTGCCCCTTTCGCGTGACGGTCGGATGGGGGCGAGCGTAACGGGCGGGGTGGTCAGAGCGGGCGGGCGGGGGGAACTGGTCAGACCCCGAGCAGTGCTCTGATCTCGTCCGGGTCCTCGATCGGGGCGCCGGGCCGATCCTCGAGCGCATGCGCCTTCAGTGCGAGGTCGCTCGGTAGCGGACGCTCGGACGAGATGGCGTCGAGGTCGTGGGCGAGGGCGGGGGTGAACACGAGGGCGGTGCCGCCGGGGACGGACGGCATTCGTGCCGCGGAGACATCACAGGTCTCGATCACGAAGTCGCCCACCACCGCACTGTAACGCGCTCTTGGACGAGAGTGGAAAATGTCGTACGACATCTTCCGCGGCGGGATCGGCCGGGGGCTTCAGGCGGCGCCCGATCTGAAGCACGAGGACCACTTCCGCCACGCGTAGCTGATCCCGGCGCTCGCCGCCGGGCTGATCGAGATGACGATTCCCGACAAGCCGCGCAGCAGCCGCCAGCGCTACCGCCTCACCGACGCGGGACGGGCCCGCCTCGCCGCGCCCTGTGGGAGACGTGAGGGGCGGTCAGGCGTTCCGGTCGGGGAGCCAGCGGAAGCTGCTCGCTAGCGCGTCGTCGGCGGGATGCCGGTGGAGGAACTCGTCGAGGACACGGACGTAGAGGCCGATCGTGGCGCGGCCACGGGGTAGCCTGCGGCGCGATGTGAAGACAATGCCGTAGTGGGTGGTGCCGTCGGCTGCAGCCCTTTCGAAGAGACGGCCGAAGTCGGCCCAGTTCTCGGTCAGGATGGCGCGCCGCTCGGCCCGCGCCTGGCGGAAGATGTCCTCGTCGAACAGGCCCTTGAGGTCGGGGCGCTCGCTCACCGAGACGACGTCGTGGCCGAGGTCTCGGAGCAGCTCGGCGATCTCGCGGACGTAGTGCTCGTCGAGCAGGAGCCTCACGAAGCGAGGATCTGCTGGGCGTCGCGCCAGAGCTGCTCCGCCCGCTCCGCGGTGGCCGTCTCGCGGGCGGCGATCTCGTCGACCTCGTCGCGGTGGGCTGCGTAGTACCGCACTGCAGCCTGGACTCGCTCTGCCGGCAGGTTGAGGTACGCGGCTGCGTCGACGACGGAGTTCCCATGGTTGCGGATGGTCTCGATCACCTGCCAGATGTCGAGTCGCGTTCCCTGGACGACCGCTCGGCGGCCCAGCGCGGCGTCGCGGAAGGTGATCTGAGGGAACTCGTCGCGGCGCACGCCCTCGGCGATGTAGCGGGCGGCGAGTGCGTTGCGCGACTGTCCGGTCTGGCCGGCGAGCCGGTCGAGCTCGTCGAGCGTGGGCGCGTCGACGCGCAGGGAGACGTGCCGGGTCTGTGCTCGAGCCATCTCGACCTCCGTTAGCTGAACACAGTGTGTCACATTCAAGCACAAGGCGTCAGGAGTCGAGTGGAGAGACGGAGGGCACTACGGAATTCTCGGCGATGTTGCGGTGCGGCGCAATCCGCGCTTGCGGCCATGGCCTGCGCCTCTTGTCATACGCGGCTCGACCGCCCGGCAAACCGTGATTTGGCAAACCGTAGTTTTCCGAACTGTAGGTTGCGTTTCTGATCGAGCAATTGCGTCGTCTCGTGGCCGCGCCGCCGGCACTCGTGATCCTGAGCGGCCGGCGCAGGGTCGGCAAGAGCTATCTCCTGCGGGCGGCCCTGGCCTGCGCGCGTCGGCAGCGATGTCCCTCGAGTCACGGAAGAGTTGTCCCTCGGATAACGGAAGAAACCTCACTCGAAATTCGGAAAATCCGCTAGTCTAGAGCGTATGTCTCCTGAGATTCAGGGCATTCTCCGACGGCGCGCAACCGATGTTGTTGCGACGCGCCTGACCGAAGAGCCGGTCGTCGCCGTGCAGGGACCGCGGACGGTGGGGAAGTCGACGGTGGTGCGACAGATCGCTGCTGATCATGGCGTCGTCGTCTTCGACCTCGATGACGCGGCTACCCGTGATGCAGTCCGGGTGGATGCGGCAACGTTCGCAGCGAGCGACTCCCCCGCGTGCTTCGACGAGTATCAGAAGGCGCCGGAGATCCTCGGGGCGATCAAGAGCGAGCTCAACCGTCGGCTCACTCCGGGGCGATTTCTGCTCGCCGGGTCGACGACGCAGGCTGCGCTTCCCGAGCTGGCGGAATCGCTCACGGGCCGTCTGCACACCGTCGAGCTCTTCCCGTTCTCGCAGGGGGAGATCAAGGGAGTGCAGGAGAACTTCGTCGAGCGTCTGTTCGCAGCGCCGTCGGGGGTGCTGGCGGCTGCCGTTGCTGAGAGGAGGGTGACGGCGCGGAGCGACTACATCGAGCTGATCGTCGCCGGCGGCTTCCCGCTCGCCCTCTCCCGCGTGCCGCGGACACGCGGACGATGGTTCGACGACTACATCCGGCAGACGCTCGAACGGGACGTTCGTGAGCTGTCGCGGATCCGTCAGCGCGAGCAGTTGCGTCGGCTCCTCGAACGTCTGGCCGGCCAGACAGCACAGCTCCTCAACGTGGCGAACATAGCCTCGGAGCTCCGCATGGATGAGTCGACGGCCGAGAACTACACCAGGCTGCTCGAGGCGGTCTATCTCCTCTATCGCCTGCCGGCGTGGGGGAAGACGCTCCGCGCGCGCGCGGTCGCAACGCCCAAGCTGCATGTGCTCGACTCGGGCGTCGCTGCGCGTCTGCTCCGGTTGACGCCGGAGAAGCTGGCTCGGCTCGACCCGACCCCGCGGCAGCAGTTCGGGCATCTCCTCGAGACGTTCGCAGTGAATGAGCTGGTCAAGCAGGCGTCGTGGCTCGACGAGATCGTCGGCCGCGGACACTGGCGAACACACGATGGCGCTGAAGCCGATCTCGTCCTCGAACGGGAGGACGGTGCGATCGTCGCGTTCGAGGTCAAGTCGGGAACACGCGTTCTGGGCGAGGACTTCTCCGGCCTGCGCATGCTTCGCGAAGCGGTGGGAAGCGCGTTTCTCGCCGGCGTCGTGCTCTGTCTCGGCGAGCGGTCGTACACGTACGACGACCGCCTGCACGTGATGCCGGTCGACCGTCTCTGGGCGCGAGTCTGACCTTGCCCGCCCGGCGACGTAGGAAAGGCCGCCGGGGGCGCGGGCGCGGGCG
>JANXXF010000116.1 GCA_025350775.1 Actinomycetes bacterium | reverse complement strand
GGACGGTGATCGTGCAGGTGCCGCCCGGCGGCAGCACTGCGGGGAGCGGGCAGGGCGGGTCGACGAGCGAGAAGCTCGGCCCGACCACCGTGATGCCAGAGATGTGGAGGTCGCCGGTGCCCGTGTTGGTGATCGTGACCGGCATGTCGCTGCCGTCACCGAGCGGAGCGGGCGGGAGCAAAAGACCACCGGGCGGGCTCAGGCTGAGCGCAGGAGCCAGTACGACGCCGGCGGGCCGGCTCGCCTGGTACACCTGGTAGTGGCCGTTGCCACCTTCCGGGATCAGGTTGCTCGCCCCGGACGAGAAGGCAACCTGGGAGCCGTCGTCCGTCACGACAGGCCCAAAGCTCGGCCCATCGGCGTCACCAGCGAGCGTCGAGCGGCTCACCTTGGTCGTCGTGCCACCGGGGACGTCACGCGCGAAGACGTCGGGGGCGCCGTTCCCGTCGCCCGGGACGAGATTCGTCGCGCTGCTCGCAAACACGACGATCGACCCGTCACCGTTGACCGAAGGAGAGTACGAGGCGCCGTTGGACTCGCCACCGGACGCGGGTACGGAGACCCGGTCGGTCACGCCGCTGGTGCGATCGAAGCGGAAAACGTCCATCTGTCCGTTCGTGTCGTCGGTCACGAGAGTGGTGGCCAGAGAGGCGAACGCGACGTACCGCCCATCGTTGCTGAGCGCAGAGAAGAAGCTGGGCCCGTCGGGATCGCCGCCGGAGGAGGAGACGCTCACGCGCGCGATCGACGACCCGGGGGCGAGGCTCACGGCAAAGACGTCGGTCGTCCCGTCCGTGTCGTCGGCGACAAGGTTGGTCGCGTCGGAGACGAACGCGACGCTGCTCGCGTCGCCGGAGATGACTGCCGAGTAGGACGGGCCGTCCCCGTCGCCGCCAACGAAAGAGGTGCTCACGCGCACGGTCGACCCGCTCGAGAGGTCAGGCTGGAGCTCGCGGACGAAGACATCAGCCAGGCCGTTGGTGTCGTCGGCGACCAGATCGGGGGCGTACGAGGTGAAGGCGACCCGGTGCCCGTCGCCGCTGATCGACGGCTCGGAGCTGCCACCGGTGGCGTCAGAGCCTGCCGCGGAAACGCTGATACGAACTGTGACGTTTGCGACCAGATCCCGCAGGAAGATGTCGGTAAGCCCGTTCGTGTCATCCGCGACGAGATTCGTGGCATCCGACGCAAAGGCGACGTACCGGCCGTTGACGGAAACGGAGGGGCTGTAGCTGCCACTGTCCGGCTCTCCACCGCCGCTCGCGACGCTCACACGCTGCGTCGTGCCACTCAGGTTGTCGCGCAGGTAGATGTCCTGCAGCCCGTTCGTGTCAGGTGCGGCCACGAGATCCGACGACGACGAGGCGAAGACGACGTACCGGCCCACGCTGTCGACCTGGCGTGCCGAGCCCGAGAGGAAGCTGTCACCGTCGCTGAAGCCACCGGCGGCCGCGACGCTGACGAGCGTGGTGCCGCCGCCCGACGCTCCCGCGATCGTGCTCATCAGAGTGACGACCGTCGCCGCGCAGACGCCGGCCACGCCAACGGCGGCGAACACGCCGTTCCTGCCTCTGAGCGCACCGAGCCGCATGCGTGCTACCCCTCTCACCCTTCGATCACGACCAATCCCCCGGCCGGACTATCCGTGCCTCGCTCCGACTTGTCAAGCCGAATCAGGCCCGAATTACCATCCGTTCAGATGGAATCCTACCCGCCTCGGCAGGACGGTGCCAGGTCGCGCCCAGGGCGCCGTGTCGAGATAGGCGCGCAACTCCTCGCGGGCGCGCAGGAAGCCTGCCTCGGTGCAGGCCGCGCGCCAGCTCGGCCTCGGGCGCAGCGGCGACGCCCTGCTGCCACGGCTCGGCGAACGCATCGAAGAAGAGTGGCTCCTCGCGCCGGCGGGGGACGGGCTTCACGGTGCCTCCAGCGGGTCGGGCGCGTCGAGGAACGCGCGCAGGTGGCCGGCCAGTTCGCCGGCGTTGAGGGTAAGCACCTCGAAGTCCATCCCGGGCAGTTCGAGATAGTGGGTCTGCGGCGGGAAGAGCGCGCGGGCGCGGCGCGTGGCCTCGAGGATCTCGTCGTTCGGAGCGAGCACGAGGAAGGGCTGGCGCACGGCCGGCAGGCGCTCCGCGAGCGGATGGTCGAAGACAGCGTGGAACATCCGCCAGGCGTCCGGAAATGCCTTCAGGTGCTTCACCAGCTGGGCGTGCGCCTGCTCGACGCCCCAGCCCGACCGGTCGAGCGCCGGCTGGAACTGGCCGGTCGAGTAGCGCCACAGCCAGCGCAGCAGGCGCCCGTCGTCGGCGGGTGGCGGCGGCGCCCGGAAGAGCCCACGGAACTGCTCCAGCTCCTCCGCGCTGAACGCCGGGACGGCGACGACGGCGACGCGACGCACCCGCTCGGGCGCGATGGCCGCAGCGAGCTCGATCGCCTCGCTCGAGCCGGTGTGGATGCCGAAGACGTCGAAGCCGTCGACGCCGAGCGCCGTCACCGCCTCCAGCGTGACGCGCGCGACCTCCTCCAGCGTGAACGGCGCAACCGGCAGCGGGTCGGAGTCGCCGAAGCCGAGGCGGTCGGGCATGACGACCAGGCGATCGCTGCCGAGCAGCGGCGCGATCAGCGCGTGCTGCTCGCTCGACTGCGGCGACATGTGGAGCAGGACGAGCGGGGTGCGGCCGCCGCCGCCGTGGGTGCGCAGGTGGATCGCGCCGCGCGAGGTCTCGACGAGGTGTCGCCTCACGCTGCGGCCCTCATGCGAAGAACTCCCGCAGGTGGGCGGCGACCTCGCCGGCCAGCAGCTCAAAGATCTCGGAGTCGCCGTGCGGCAGGTCGACCACGCGCGCCTGCGGCGGCAACAGCGGCAACGACCGCTCGGTCTGCGTCCACAGGTCGTCGTGCGGCGCCAGCACGAGCAGCGGCTGGCGCACCTGCTGCACGCGCTCGCCGATGGGGTAGTCGAACACGGCGTGGTACGTCCACCACACGTTGGGCCCAGCGATCAGATGGTCGCGCACGCGCGCGAAGCGCAGCTCCGGCGGCCACGCCGGCCGGCCCTGCTCCTCCCACCAGACGCCCGCCTGCTGCCACCACTCCCAGTAGCGCACGAGGTGCGAGCCGTCGGCCTCGAGCGCCGGCGGGGCGTTGTAGTGCGCCTTGAAGTCGGCGATCTCCGCGCGGCTGAACACCGGCACCGCGGCGACGCCCGCACGGCGCACGCGCTCCGGCCATGCCACCGCGTGCTCGACGGCCTCGCACGAGCCGGTGTGCATGCCGAACACGTCGTAGGTCTCGATGCCCAGCGCGTCGAGCGCGTCGCGGGTGGCGAGCGCGTAGTCGGCGAACGACACGGGCGCGGCCAGCCGGTCGGACTGGCCGAAGCCGATCCGGTCGGGCATCACGACGAGCCGGTCGGCGGCGAGGGCGGGCAGAACCCGGTCGAACATGTGGCCCGAGAGCGGCGACATGTGGAGCAGGACGAGCGGGGGGAAGGCGGCGCCGGCGCCCGGCCCGCCGGAGGGCGCGGCGCCCGGCCCGGCCGTGCGGACGTGCAGCTGGCCAAGCCGCGTGTCGACCAGGCGGCGGCGGACGCGCGGCCCGGGGGCTGCGGCGACCGGCTGGGTGTCGACGGT
>JANXXF010000098.1 GCA_025350775.1 Actinomycetes bacterium | reverse complement strand
GGACGGTGCGGATGTCGCTGCCGGCCTCCAGCAGATGGGTCGCGAAGGAGTGGCGGAAGGTGTGACAGGTCGCGCGCTTCGGGACCCCCGAGGCGAGGACGGCCCGGCGCACCGCCTGCTGGAGGACGGTCTCGTGGAGATGGTGGCGGCGGCGCTGGCCGGTCTCCGGGTGCAGGTAGAGGCGCTTGGCGGGGAACACCCACTGCCACGCCCACTCCCGGCCCGCGCCGGGGAGCTTGCGACCGAGGGCGCCCGGCAGCTCGACCCAGCCGGCGTCCTGGGCGAGATCGAGCCGGTGCTGGCCCTGCACCCGTTCGAGGTGGGCGGCCAGGGCGTCCCTGATCGTCGCCGGCAGCATCGTCGCGCGATCCTTGTCGCCCTTGCCGCTGCGCACCAGGATCTGGCTGCGCCCGAAGTCGACGTCCTTGATGCGCAGGCGGCAGCACTCGAGCAGGCGCAGACCCGAGCCGTAGAGCAGCGTCGCCATCAGCCTCGGCGCGCCGTCCAGCTGCGCCAGAACCGCGCGCACCTCGGCCTGCGTGAGCACCACCGGCAGCCGCGCCGGCCGCTTTGCGCGCACGAGACCGTCGAGCCACGGCAGTTCCTGCCCGAGCACCTCGCGGTAGAGGAAGAGCAGCGCCGCCAGCGCCTGGTTCTGCGTGGACGCGGCGACCTGCCCGCGCGTCGCCAGGTCGCTGAGGAAGGCCGTCACGTGCTCGGCGCCGAGCTCGGCCGGCGCGCGCCGCCCGTGGAACTCGTAGTAGCGGCGCATCCAGCCGAGATACGCCTCCTCGGTGCGCGGGCTGAAGCGGCGCAGGCGCATCGCCGCGAGCGCGCGGTCGCCGGGGCGAGGGGCGGGGCCTGCGGACGCCCGGGGCTCGGCGCCGGAACTCAGTGACTCCATGACCGAGAGGTAGCACGCCTTGGTGGCCGGCAACCACCTGCGCGGGCAACCGGCACGAAGTCCGGGCAGAGCCGTCACAGCGGCCGCGGCAGCCCGGCCACGCGACAGCAGCCCGGTCGGACGGAGACCGCCGTGTTCACATCCGGTGAAGAGTGTGGCCAACCGCAGCGCCACCCCACCCCGCTCTGCATAGGATTCCGCGCATGAGCGTCTCCTCGACAAACGGCGCGGTCGCCACTGCCACCGACGTCACCCGCACGTACGGCACCGGCACCAGTACCGTCCACGCGCTGCGCGGCGTCTCGCTGAGCGTCCTCGGCGGGCAGCTGACCGCGATCATGGGGCCGTCCGGCTCGGGCAAGTCGACGCTGATGCACATCATGGCCGGGCTCGACCGGCCGACGAGCGGCGAGGTCTCGCTCGGCGGCACCCGCGTCGACAACCTTGGCGACAACGACCTGACGAAGCTGCGGCGCGAGCACATCGGCTTCGTCTTCCAGTTCTTCAATCTGCTGCCGATGCTGAGCGCCGAGGAGAACATCCTGCTGCCGCTGACGATCGCCGGCAAGCGTCCCGACAAGGGTGAGCTCGAGCAGCTGCTCGCGAGGATCGGCCTCGCCGACCGCGGCAAGCATCGGCCCGCCGAGCTCTCGGGCGGCGAGCAGCAGCGCGTCGCCATCGCCCGCGCGCTGATCTCGAAGCCGACGATCATCTTCGCCGACGAGCCGACCGGCAACCTCGACTCGCAGACGTCGGCGGAGATCCTCGAGCTGCTGCGCCTCTCCGTCGCCGACTTCGGCCGCACGATCGTGATGGTCACCCACGACGCGCGCGCCGCCTCGATCGCCGACCGCACGCTGTTCCTCGCCGACGGCCAGATTTTGCATGACATGGCGAAGGCCAGCGCGCGCGACATCCTGGCCACCATGGAGGAGATCTCCGCGCGGTGATCGCCGTCGCCCTCAAGGCCCTCTGGGGCCGCAAGCTGCGCACGCTGCTGACCGCGGTCGCGATCGTGCTCGGCGTCGCGACGGTCAGCGGTACCTACGTGCTCACCGACTCGATCTCCTCGGCGTTCAGCTCGATCTTCCAGGGGATCTACCGCGGCACCGACGCTGCGATCACCGGCAAGTCCGCCCTCGGCGGCGACAGCAACATCGACCTCCCGTCGTTCGACGAGTCGCTGCTGGAGAAGGTGCGTGGGCTGCCCGGCGTCGGTGCGGCGATCGGCGGCGTCGGCGGCGAGGCCCACATCATCGGCAAGAACGGCAAGTCGATCAGCTTCGGCGGCGCGCCCAACCTCGGCTTCTCGGTCGACCCGACCCAGGCCCGCTTCAACTCGCTGACCCTCTCCGAGGGCGCGTGGCCGAAGAGTGGCGAGGTCGTGATCGACAAGTCGACCGCCTCGAAGAAGCACATCGAGGTGGGCAGCACGGTGCGCATCCAGGCCCGCGGTGACGCCGAGCCGTTCCGGGTGTCGGGCCTCGTGCGCTTCGGCGCGGCGGCCAGCCTCGGCGGCGCGACGCTCTCGGGGTTCGACCTGCCGACGGCACAGCGGCTGTTCGAGAAGGTCGGCAGGCTCGATCAGGTCCGGGTTGCAGCGAAGTCGGGCGTCAGCCCGGAGTCCCTGCTGGCGCAGATCGGCAAGGTCCTGCCGCCACAGACGCAGGTGCGCTCGGGCACCGCACAGGCCAGCTCGGACGCGAGCGACACGAACTCGTTCCTCACCTTCCTCCAGAACTTCCTGCTCGCGTTCGGCGGCATCGCGCTGTTCGTCGGCGCCTTCGTCATCTCGAACTCGCTGTCGATCACGATCGCGCAGCGCACACGCGAGTTCGCGACGCTGCGGACGATCGGCGCGTCGCGCCGGCAGGTACTGCGCAGCGTATTGCTGGAGGCCGTCGTGATCGGCGTGATCGCCTCGGTGACCGGCCTGTTCGTCGGTCTCGCGCTGGCCCGCGGCCTCTTCTCGCTGTTCGACGCGGTGGGGCTGACGCTGCCGAACCAGGGCCTGACGCTCGAGACGCGCACCGTCGTCGTCGCGCTCGTCGTCGGCATCGTCGTGACGGTGCTCGCCAGCATCCGGCCGGCAATCCGGGCAACCCGCGTCCCGCCGATCGCCGCCGTGCGCGAAGGAGCGACGCTGCCGCCCGGGCGCTTCGCCCGCTTCCGGCCCTACGGCTCCGGGGGCCTCGCGCTGCTCGGCTTTGCCGCCATCGCCTTCGGCCTCTTCGGCGGCGGCCTCTCGACGACGCAGATCCTCACGTTCATGGGAATCGGCGCACTGCTCGTGTTCCTCGGCGTGGCGTTCTTCTCGTCACACCTGGTGATCCCGCTCGCCCGTGTGCTGGGCGCACCGGGCGCCCGCTTCGGCGGCGCCGCAGGCGCCCTCGCCCGCGAGAACGCACAGCGCAACCCGCAGCGCACCGGCTCGACGGCCGCCGCGCTGATGATCGGCCTGGCGCTCGTGACCCTCGTGGCGATGCTCGCAGCCGGAATCCGCAGCACCTTCAACAATGCGGTCGACTCGCTGTGGAGCACCGACTACGCGATCACCGCCCAGAACAACTTCTCGCCGTTCTCGACCAGCGTCGCGACGCCGCTGCGCTCGCTGCCCGGCGTCCGCGCGGTCGTCGGCCTGCGTGCCGGCGAGGCGCGCTTCATCGGCAAGAACCGGGCCGTGACCGCAGTCGACGTCGGGGCCGCCTCGGTGTTCACGCTGAAGTGGCTGGCCGGCTCGCAGACGACACTCGGCACGCTCGGCACGGACGGCGCCTTCGTCGACAAGGACTTCGCCAAGAATCACGCGCTTACGGTCGGATCGACGGTGAGCCTGCTCGTGCCGAGCGGCGCCCGTCAGATAGTGCGGGTCAAGGGCATCTTCGATCCGCCCGCCGGCGGCTCCCCGTTCGGCGCCGTGACGATCTCCGCCGCGACCTTCGACCGCCTCTACCCGCAGCCGCTCAACCTCTTCGTCTTCGTCAAGACCGACGGCGGCGTGACACCCGCCACCACCGCCGCGCTCGGTGGCGCCCTGAAGGACTTCCCCGACGCCAAAGTGCAGACCCGGGACGAGTTCAAGAAGAACCAGTCGGCGGGACTGAGCGCCATCCTCAACATCCTCTACGTGCTGCTCGCGCTCTCGGTGATCGTCAGCCTGTTCGGGATCGTCAACACCCTGGTGCTGACGGTGTTCGAGCGGACACGCGAGATCGGGATGTTGCGCGCCGTCGGCATGACACGACGCCAGGTGCGGCGGATGATCCGCTACGAGAGCGTGATCACGGCGCTGATCGGAGCGGCCGTCGGCATCGCGCTGGGCATCGTGCTGGCCGTACTGCTGATCGCCCGCGTCGACCTGATCGAGCTGGCCTGGCCGATCGGCTCGCTGGTGGTGTTCGCGCTGATCGCGGTGATCGCCGGGCTCGTCGCGGCGATCCTGCCGGCGCGGCGGGCGGCGCGGCTGAACGTGCTCGAAGCGCTGCACTACGAGTAGCGGCACGACGGGCCGCGGCGCCGATGTCGATGACGGGCCCGGGCGCCCATGCCCCGAACGCGCCGAGGCCCCGATCGCTCGGGGCCTCGTGCAAAGCGCTTGCGCCCGGTTCGGCCGAAGGTCGGCCCTGGCTTACGGCGCGCACCGTGATGTCGATCGCTGGTGTCTCGCGGTCGACTGGCCGGTGTGTATGGCCGTCTTTACCGTGGGGACGCTGCGCTGGAGCTTGGGTTGATCATCTCCGGACCTGGCGCGCTCCTCTCATGCGGGGGCAACTTCGTATATAGCACCAATCGGGAAACGCGTCAACCCGCTACGCGCCGAGCCGCGCTCGCACGAGCTCGTTGACAACCTTCGGGCTCGCCTTGCCGCCAGTCTCCTTCATCACCTGGCCGACGAAGAAGCCGAGCAGGCCCTCCTTGCCGCCGCGGAAGGCGGCCGCCTGGCCCGGGTTGGCGGCGATGATCGCGTCGATGATCGCGCCCAGCGCGGCGGTGTCGTCGACAAGGGCGGAGCCGGCGATCGCGTCGTCGGCACGGAAGCCGGGATCGCCGGCGCGGGCCAGCGCCTCGAGCAGCGCCTCGCGCGGCATGCGGTCGCGGGCCTCGATCAGCTTGGCCAGCTCGCCCGGGTCGACCGCGTCGGGGGCGACGCCGGCCTGCGCGAGCTGGTTCATCACGACGTTGGCGGCGGCGCGCGGGTCGGCGCCGGCGACGACGACGCGGTCGTACAGCCGGTCGCGGCCGCTCGTGACGAGGCCGGAGGCGGTTTCGAAGCCAAGCGTCTCGCGCAGGCGCACGATGCGCGCGCCCGGCGCCTCCC
>JANXXF010000069.1 GCA_025350775.1 Actinomycetes bacterium | reverse complement strand
AGGCGTGGTCGGACATGACCAGTAGGCTCGCCCGGTAGGAGAACCCGGTGCCGAGCGCCGCCGCCGAGTTGGCGTGCGACTCGTACGGGTACACCTCGGTGCGGGGGTGCAGCGGGTGCACCTGCGTGTTCTGCGAGACCTCCTGCGAGAGGTCGTACAGCCGCACCTTGCGGCCGAGCAGGGTGGTCGCGACGCCAGGGTCGGCAGTCATCCGGGGAGCTCCTTGCTCCGGCGCTCCGCGTCGGCGGACCGGAGCTCGCCGCGACGGATCTTGCCGGTGGTTGTCAGGGGCAGCGAGTCGACGAATTCGATCTCGCGAGGATACTCGTAGGCGGCGAGCCGCTTGCGCACGAGCGCCTGCAGCTCCGTGGTCAGCCCGGCCGAAGGCACGGTGCCGGCGGTGGGCACGACGAATGCCTTGACGATCTCGCCGCGCAGCGCGTCGGGCACGCCGATCGCAGCGGCGAGCGCGACCGCCGGGTGCCGCTGCAGGCACTCCTCGATCTCGGTGGGCCCGATGCGGTAGCCGCCGCTCATGATCACATCGTCGGCGCGACCGACGAAGCGCAGGTAGCCGTCGTCGTCCTGCTCGCCGATGTCGCCGGTGCGCAGCCAGCCGTCGCGGATCTTCTCGGCCGTCGCCTCGGGCCGGTTCCAGTAGCCCAGCATGACGACGGGGTCGCCGGCCACGCGCACGCAGATCTCGCCGTCGATCAGCCGGACGTCGTGCCCGGGGAACGGCAGCCCCAGCGAGCCAGGCCGCGTGGGCCATGACGACGAGCAGCTGCCGACCAGCAGGTTCGCCTCGGTCTGGCCGTACAGCTCGTTGATCATCACCCCGAACTGCTCGACCCCCCACTCCAGCACGGCCGCTCCGAGCGACTCGCCGCCGCTGGCGACCGAGCGGACTACCACCGGCGGGCGCTCGACCTGCCGCATCATGCGCAGCGCCGTCGGCGGCACAAAGAGGTTGCGGATGCCGAGCCGCTCGACCAGGTCGAATGCCTGCTCGGGGTCGAACTTGGGCGCGCGGAAGGCGACGACGGGCCGGCCGTGATGGAGCGCCGGCAGCAGCACGTCGAAGAGCCCGCCGATCCAGGCCCAGTCGGCCGGCGTCCAGATGACGTCGCCGGCCTGCGGGAAGTGCTCCTGCGGCAGCTCGAACCCGGGCAGGTGGCCGAGCAGCACGCGATGCCCGTGCAGCGCCCCCTTCGGCGGGCCGGTCGTGCCCGAGGTGTAGATGATGGTCGCCGGGTCGTCGGGGGTGGTGGCGGCGGCGGTAAAGCGCGCTGAGGCGTCCTGCAACAGGCGGGGCAGGTCGCGGTCGACGTCGATGCGCAGGATGTCGGCGCCCGCGATGCGCTCCAGAGGCTCGGCCTCGCCGATCACGGCGCGCGCGTCGCAGTCGCCCAGGCGCGACTCGAGCGCCTCCGGGCCGAACAGCGTGGACAGCGGCACGGCGACCGCGCCGAGCTTGTAGATCCCTGCGTGCACGAACGCTGTCTCGAAGCGCTGGGGCAGGACGATCCCGACCCGGTCGCCGCGGCCCACCCCGAGCGCGCTGAGCGCGTTGGCGAGGCGGTTCGAGAGCTCGGCCAGCTCGCCGAAGGTGACTGTCCTCGTGAGCTGCCGGCCGTCGGTGACGAGCAGGGCGGGCGCCGTCGGGGGCTGCGCGTCGGTGACGTCGACCCCGATGTTGAACTGCGCCGGCAGGTTCCAACGGAAGCCGGCGCGCAGCTCCTGCCAGGCCTTGGTCACTCCTCCCCCATGAAGGCGGCGAGCCGCTCGCCCACCATGTAGCAGGTGAAGTTGAGGTTGTTCGAGATGTTCTCGGGGAAGACGCTGGCGTCGGCGACGCGGAGGCCGTCGACGCCGTGCACGCGCAGGCGCGCATCGACGACCGGGCCGATGGGGCACGTCGACGAGGGATGGAAGGCATTGCCGATGCGCTCTGGCAGGATCGTCGAGAGGTCGGCGTCGGCGTCCAGCCCGCCGATCCCGCGACTCCGAAACGCGTCGCTGCGGGCGAGCCGCTGAAAGATGGCAAAGGGCTCGTCGAAGTCGCCGCGCGCCATGACGTCGCCGAAGCCGGTCCTGATCTCGGGAGCGACTGCCGGGTCTTTCGAGGCGAGCCGCAGGTACCCGGTGGGCTCCTGCCGGTTGAGCGCGATCGCGACGGCGCAGACGCCCTGGTCCTCGTCGATCGAGACGGGGAACGAGAACCAGCCGTCGCCGCGGGCCACGACGGTGCACGACGGCCCGCAGAGCGTCGCCAGCTCGGGCGGCGTCGCCAGCAGGAACAGGCACTGCGGATGGTCGCGCAGGCCACGGCCCACCGGGAGGTCGGCAACCGGCTGGATGCCCAGGGCGCGGAGCTCGTCGGCGGGGCCGATGCCGGAGCGCAGCAGGATCGCCGGGCTGCCGTAGGCGCCGCCGCAGACGACGACCTCGCCGGCGCGCACGACGTCGCCCGACGCGAGCACCACGCCGACGGCGCGGCCGCCCTCGATCAGCACCCGATCGACGACCGCGCCGCCCACGATGTCGAGGTTCGCGCGGCCGCGCGCCTTGCGGATGTACGTCGTCAGCGTGCCGAGCCGAATCTCGTTGCGGCGGTTCTGCGGCCACGGCCCGACGACGCCGTCCCAGGCGTCCGGCCCGTTCATGTCCTCGGCCGGCCGCAGGCCCAGCTCCAGGTAGGCAGCCTCGAAAGCGTGCGCGAACGGCTGCCACAGCTCGCGCCGGTAGCGCTTGATCGTGATCTCCCGCTCGACCCGCTCGTAGCAGGGGACGACGTCCTCCCAGCTCCAGCCGGCGGCGCCGAGCGCGACCCACTCGGCAAAGTCGCTCGGCTTGCCGCGCACGAAGACGCCAACGTTGATCATCGAGGTGCCGCCGACGAAGCGGCCGCGCCGCAGATGGACGCGCCGGCCGCCGGGGAGCAGCTCGCTGTGGTAGCCCCAGTCGAGCTCGGGGACGGCCGCGCCGGTGCCCGCGAAGTCGCCGCCGAGCAGGTTCCCGCCGACGAGGAAGGCGGGCGGGCTCTCGGCCTCGTCCGGGTAGTCGGGGCCGGCCTCCAGCAGCAGGACTGTGCGGGCCGGGTTCTCCGACAGCCGCGAGGCGAGGACGCCGCCGGTCGACCCGGCGCCGCAGACGATGACGTCGTAGCGGTCTCTGGGCATCCGCGCGATCATACGCCGCGCCAATTTCGCAGCACGCCGTTACCGCGCGTCGAGCGGGCGACGAGCGAGCGCCATCATGCGCGTCCGCGCCGGCTGCTCGGCGATGCGCGGCTCGTCGAAGCCGGCGGCCTGCAGGCGCGCGACCAGCGCCTCCGGGGTGAGCAGCGTGAAGCCGAGCAGCGAGACGTAGGCCGTGACGCCGGTGAACAGCCGGCCGGCCGGCGAGCGCAGGTCGGCGAGGCTCGCCGGGTACGGGACATCCGAGCAGAGCACCGCCCCGCCGGGCCGGAGCAGCCGCAGGAGCGCGGCAAACACCTCCGGGCCGGAGCCCCAGGTGTGGGACAGCGAGATGTTGGCGTAGACGAGATCGAAGCGGCCCGCCCAGGGCGCTTCCGTGACGTGAAGGCGCTCGACGGTCGCCCGGCTGCCCAGGTGGGCGCGCGCCTGCTCGAGGCTCACCTCGTCAATCTCGATGCCGACCAGCTCGGCCTGCGGGAAGGCCTCTGCGAACGCCGCGAGCCCGTAGCCCGCCCCGCAGCCGGCGTCGAGCACGCTGCCGCCGGCACGGAGGCGCTCGACGAGCCCCGGCTCCTGCGGCAGAACGTTCGCAATCGCGTTGGGCGCGTCGGCCCGCACCGCAGCCTGCATCGTCTGCACGACCGACGGCGGCCTGTCCGAGAACGGGTACAGCCCGCCGTCGGCCATCCGGTCGGCGTACATCTCGAAGTCCGGCGTGAGCAGCGGAAAGAACTCTGCCCGGCCGCCCATGAACGACGGGTCGGACGGGTCGAGCAGAATCTCGGCGACGCCCTCGGCGAGCCGGAAGCGGCCGTCCCGCTCGTCCAGCAGCTCGAAGGCGTACGCGCCGCGGCACCAGGTCTCGACGTAGCGGTGCTCGTAGCCGAGCGCCGTCGCGAGCTCGTCGGCGGCGAGCGGCCCGCGGTCGCGCAGCGTCTCGAACAGGCGGCCGCGCCGGCCAGCGTTCATCAGCCAGGTGCCGAAGAAGCCGGCGAAACAGCCCGTGACGCGCTCGAGGACGGAGTCGCGGCTCAGCACCGGCCCCGATCGCGGCCGCGGCCGCTGCCGCCCGCCGGCAGGGTCACGCGGGCAGCTCGGCCAGCGCGCGCACCGGCGACCCCGACCCGTTGATCAGCTTGAGCGGATAGCCGTGGAAGACGAACTCGCCCTGGCCGACGAGCTGCTCGAGGTTGACGAGCCACTCGTAGTGGATCATCCCCCGGTCGCGGCAGACGCGGTGGTTGGGGAACTCCTTCGTCCCGCCCTTGTCGGTCGACGGGCCCTCGACGCCGTGCATGCGCGAGCGGTCGGCGAGCCACTCCGACGCCGCGTAGGTGAGGCCCGGGTTGTTGGTGACGACCTCGCGGTTCGGCCAGTTACGGGCATGGAAGCCGGTGCACAGCAGGACGATGTGGCCGTCGATCTTGACGCCGGACTGACGCTCGCCCTCCTCGAGGTCGGCGACGTCGATGTCTCCGAGGTCGGGGATGTGGCGCAGGTCGAGGCAGACCGCCTTGCCGGTGAACCAGTCGAGCGAGAGCTGGTCGATCGAGGCGCCCGACGGGCTGATGTGCAGCGGTGCGTCGACGTGGGTGCCGACGTGCTCGAGCGTCGAGATGTAGTTGATGCAGTACGTCATCGGGTCGTCGGGCTCGCCGAGGCCGGCCGCCTTCGCCATTTCGTGCGTGACGTACGGGATCATGATCGGCGACGGGAACAGGGCGTGGGCCGGCATCTGGTTCGTCATGTCCAGCGAAAGGTCGACGAGCCTCGTGCCGCGGTCGGACAGGGTCATCCCGATTGCCTCCTCAGGTCGGTGATGCGACGGGCCTTGAACTCGGTGGACGGGAGCGTGTTGGGCGGATGCACCTTGACGGTCGGGCTGACGCCCGCCGTGGACTTGACGAGGTCGCGCACGCGGGCGGCGACGCCGTCGTCGGTGGACTCGATCTCAAGGATCAGGTTGTCGAGCTCCTCCGGCCGCTCCACCACGATGCGGTACTCGCTGCCGACGCCCGGGATGCTCGCCAGCGCGTTCTCGATCAGATGGGGGTAGATGTTGACGCCGCGTACGAGCAGCATGTCGTCGACGCGCCCGTAGATGCCCTCGGGCAGGCGGCGATACGTGCGCCCGCAGGGGCAGGGCTCGCTCGTGACACGCGTGAGGTCGCCCGAGAACAGCCGGATCATCGGCTGCGAGGTGCGCTCGAGGTGCGTGTAGACGGGGACGCCCTCGCCGTCTCCGTTCCCCGGCAGCGGCTCCCGCGTGTCGCGGTCGACGACCTCGGTGTGGACGATGTCGTCCCACAGGTGCATGCCGGTGCGCTCGGCGCACTCGGAGTTCGCCATCCACGGGGTCATCTCGGCCATCGACCCGGAGTCGATGCAGATCGCGCCGAAGGTCTCCTCGATCCGCCGCTTCGTCGCCGGGATGCCCGCGCCCGGCTCGCCCGAGAAAAACATGATGCGGAACCCGAGCTCGGCCGGCTCGAGGCCGCGCTCGCGCGCGACCCGCGCGATGTGGAGCGCGTACGACGGCGTCCCGTAGAACACCGTCGGGCGCACGATGCCGATGTAGTCGAGGGCGCGCTCGGTCTGACCGGGCACACCGGCGCCGAACGGGAAGGCGCGCGCGCCCAGCGCCTCGACGCCCGCGAGCGCGCCCCAGCTGCCCAGGTAGAGGCTGAAGAACGAGCCGATGAACACCGTGTCGGTCGGCCGGACGCCGAAGCTCCACATGATCCGGGCGTGCGCCGCGCCGATCCGCGCCCAGTCGTCGCGGGAGATGGCGAAGGCGGTCGGGCGGCCCGTGGTGCCGGAGGTGCCGTGCAGCCGGGCGATCTCCTGCGGGTCGCAGCAGAGGTTGGAGCCGAAGGGCGGATGCCCCTCCTGGTCGCGCCGCAGGTCGTCCTAGAACACCAGCGGGAAGCGGGCGAGGTCGGCGAGCGTGCGCAGCGTCGCGGGCGAGACGCCCGCCTCCTCCCAGCGGCGACGGTAGAACGGCGACCGCTCCCAGCAGTACGCCACCTGGCCCTGGAGCTTCGCCAGCACGAGCTCGGCCCGGCGGGCGGGGTCCATCCGCTCCTCCGGCGCGTCCGGCCGGAAGCGGGGCTCGGGGGGCCAGGTCACTGGGGCTTCGCGTTGGCGCGGATGAACTCGACCAGCTCGGGCAGCGGCGTGTCGACGCCGAACACCTTGTCGACTCCCATCGCCACGAGCGCCTCGGCATCCTCGGGCAGGATCGTCCCGCCGGCGAGGAGGAGCGCGTCGTCGGCGCCCTCAATTTTCAGCAGCTCGATCAGCCGCGGGAAGATCGTCATGTGCGCCCCGGAGAGGAGACTGATACCGATGACGTCGACGTCCTCTTCGACCGCGATGCGGGCGACCTCGGCCGGCGTGCGATGGAGGCCGGTGTAGACCACCTCCATCCCTGCGTCGCGGAGCGCGCGCGCCACCACCTTGACGCCACGGTCGTGGCCGTCGAGGCCGATCTTCCCGACCAGAACGCGGATCGGGCCGGCCATCAAAAGACCGCGTGCTCGACGTAGGAGCCGAACACAGAGCGGAGGACCTCGACGATCTCGCCGCCGGTCGCCCGTGCGCGAATCGCCTCGATCGTGGCGGGCATGATGTTGCCGTCGCCCGTCGCGGCCTCGCGCAGCTCGGCCAGCCGCTCCTCGACGAGGGCGCCGTCGCGTGCGGCGCGAAACCCGCGCAGCTCGGCGAGCTTACGCTCCTCGACATCGGGATCGACCTTGTGCAGCGCGAAAGGGATCGCCTCGGCCTCGGCGTCACGGTAGACGTTGACGCCAACGGTGCGCAACTCGCCGGCGTCCTTCGCCAACTGGTGGGCGTAGGCCGCGTCAGAGATCGCCTGCTGGAAGAAGCCGGACTCGATGCCGGCCACGGTGCCGCCGATCTCGTCGATCTTGTCGAGGTACTCGCGCACCTCGCGCTCGATCCGCTCGGTTGTCGCCTCGATGGCGTATGAGCCGCCGAAAGGGTCGATCGTGCTCGCTATGCCGGACTCCTCGAGCAGGATCTGCTGCGTCCGCAGCGCGACCTTCATCGCCTGCTCGGACGGGATCGCGAGCGCCTCGTCCATGCCCGAGACGTGCAGCGACTGCGCGCCGCCGGCAACGGCTGCCAGCGCCTGCAGGGCACCGCGGATGATGTTGTTGAGCGGCTGCGGCGCGGTGAGCGTGGAGCCCGCGGTCTGGCAGTGGAAGCGCAGGCGCATCGACTCCGGCTTCGTAGCGCCGAACCGCTCGCGGGCGATCCGCGCCCACAGCCGGCGGGCAGCGCGGAACTTCGCGACCTCCTCGATGAAGTCGTTGTGCGCGATGAAGTAGAACGAGAAGCGCGGTGCGAACTCGTCGAAGTGCATCCCGGTAGCGACCGCGCGCTCGGCGTAGGTGATCGCCGCGGCGAGCGTGAAGGCGACCTCCTGCGAGGCGGTCGCGCCGGCCTCACGGGCGTGGTAGCCGCTGATGTTCACCGGGTTCCAGCGCGGCAGCTCGCGCGCGCCGAAGGTGATCATGTCGCGGAGGATCCGCAGCGAGGGCTCGACCGGGTAGATCCACTCCTTCTGCGCGATGAACTCCTTGACAATGTCGGCCTGCGTCGTCCCGGAGAGCTTCGCGCGCGGGACGCCGCGCTCCTCGGCGACGACGAGGAACATCGCGAGCAGGATCCACGCCGACGGGTTGATCGTCATCGAGACCGAGATCGTGCCGATGTCGATCCCGTCGAGCACCGCGTGCAGGTCGTCGACGTGATCGACGGCGACGCCGACACCGCCGACCTCTCCGAACGAGCGCTCGTCGTCGGAGTCGAAGCCCATCAGCGTCGGCATGTCGAAGTCGATCGAGATGCCAGTCTGGCCGTTCGCGATCAGGTAGCGCAGGCGGTCGTTGGTGTCCTCCGGCCGGCCGTAGCCGGCGATCTGGCGCATCGTCCACGGTCGCGCCCGGTACATCGTCGGGTACGGCCCGCGCAGGAACGGGAACTCGCCCGGAAAGCCGCCGTCCGGCTCCGCAACGTGCTCCGGCGTATAAACGCGCTCGACTGTCGCGCCCGAGAGCGTCTCGAACGTCGCCTTCCGCTCCGGCATGCCTGCGAGGAACGGCGCGACCGTCTCCTCCTCCCAGCGGCGCCGGGCCGACCCGCCGTCGGTCACGGCTGAGCCCGGCTCTCGAACAGCGGATCCCGGCTGATGCGCTTGCTCTGTCGCGTTATACGATGATCCAGCATGAACCCGGACGCTACCACTCCCGCCGCGCACATTCCACCGACAGGAAAACGACACCTCCTGACCGGAGGCCCCGCATGAAGCACGGCGGTGAGCTCGTCGCGGAAGCTCTGGCCGCGGCCGGGGTGCGGACGCTGTTCACCCTGGTGGGCGGGCACACGACGCCGATCGTCGACGCCTGCGCGGCCGCCGGCGTCCGCCTCGTCGACGTCCGGCACGAGGAGGCGGCAGCACACATGGCGCACGCCTGGGCGCGCGCCACCGGCGAGCCGGGCGTGGCGCTCGTCACCGCCGGCCCCGGCGTCACGAACACCCTGACCGGCATCGCCAACGCCTGGTACGGAGGCGCGCCCGTGCTGCTGTTGGCCGGCGCGGCGCCCGTGCCGCAGTTCGACCGCGGCGCGCTGCACGAGATCGACCAACTCTCGCTGCTACGGCCGATCACGAAGTGGGCCGCGCGCGTGCACGACGTCCGCCGCCTGCCCGAGTACGTGACACGCGGCCTGGCGACCGCGGCCGCCGGGCGGCCCGGCCCCGTCTTCCTGGAGCTGCCCTCCGACGTCGTCCGCGAGGAGGTCGAGGGGCCGCTGGGCTGGCCCGCCCCACCCGCGCGGCTGCGGAGCCTGGCCGACCCGGGGGCGGTCGCCGCGGCGGCAGCCCTGCTCGACGGCGCCCAGCGGCCGCTCGTCGTCGCAGGCAGCGGCGTGTTCTGGTCGCGCGGCTGGGACGAGTTGCTGGCCCTCGTCGAGCGGCTCGACGCGCCGGTCGTCACGTCGCACGCGGCGCGCGGCGTCGTCCCCTGGAGCCATCGCTGCCACGTCCCGGCGGCGCGGTCGCGAGCGTTCCGCGAGGCCGATGTCGTGCTCGTCGTCGGCTCGCGCTTCAACTTCATGCTCTCGTATGGCGCGCCGCCACGCTGGAATCCCGCTGCCCAGGTGATCCAGGTCGACGTGGATCACGCCGCGATCGGCGCCAACCGGAAGGTCGACGTCGGCCTGCTAGGCGACGCAGGCGCCGTCCTCGGCCAGCTGCGCGAGGCCGTCGCGGCCGGGTCACGGCCAGCCTGGCTGGCAGGGCTGCACGAGGCCGACGCGGCCAACCGCCGCCGGTTGCAGGCCGAGGCCGGGAGCGACGCCACCCCGATCCATCCCCTTCGCCTGTGCGCCGAGCTCGCCGCCGTGCTCGAGCCGGACGCGTACGTCACGGCCGACGGCGGCGACATCCTCTCGTTCGCGCGCCAGGCGCTGCCGTCCACGGGGCCTGGCGGCTGGCTGGACGCTGGGCCGTTCGGCTGCCTCGGCCACGGCATCGCCTCTGCAGCCGCGGCGAAGCTCGCGTTTCCCGAGCGCCAGTGCGTCGCGCTGCTCGGCGACGGCGCCTTCGGCCTCGGTGCGATGGAGCTCGACACCGCCGCCCGCCACGGCCTCGAGCTGCTCGTGGTGGTGTCGTGCAACGGCGCCTGGGCGATCGAGACAACGAGCCAGCTGATGGAGTTCGGGCGCGACTTCGCGACCAGGCTCGAGCGGCGGCCGTACCACGAGCTCGCCCGCGCGCTGGGCTGCGACGGCATCGAGGTCGAGCGCCCCGAGGAGCTCGCCGAGGCGCTACGGACGAAGCCACATGGCCGCCCGCTGCTCGTCAACGTGCAGACCGACCCGGGCGCGCGCAGCCCCGATGCAGTGCGCGGGCTCGGCCGGGTCCCGCGCGACCAGGCCGTCGAGTTCTAGCGCGAGGAGCCCGGCGTGGGCGGCGCGTCAGGCGCCGGCGATGATCTCGCGCACGCGCGTCGCGGCAGCCTCGAGCGCCGCCACCTCGCCGTCCGTCCAGTGCCGCGGCCCCGGCGAGTAGTGCACCGACACGATCGCGGCCAGCGTGCCGTCGCTGCCGACCGCGGCGAGCATCTGCGCGCGGGCGCCGTACTGCTGGATCAGCTCGGGCGGCGGCGGCGTGTCGGTAGCGAGCAGGTCGTCCTGGATGAGAGTGCCGAGCGTCTCGGCCAGGTACCGCACGGTCGGAGCGGCGCGGAGGTCGATCGTGCTCGGCCCCTGAAGCGAGGGGATGCCGGGGGCGAGCGCCTCGGCCACGATCGGCAGCGTCTCGCCCGGCCGCTCGAGGCGGATTGTGACGCGGCTGGCGGCCGTGGCCTCCAGCAGGCCGTCCACGATCTCCTGGTAGCGCGGCTCCATAGGCGGGATGGTGTCAGCCGGGCGGGCCGCTGTCCAGGCGCCGCGGTCGCCGGCCAGCGCGCGGGCGCCGCAGCAGCTGCCGCGCGCGGGCGCCGCTACTGTGGTCGCGGGCGG